>JAUVKD010000135.1 GCA_030596385.1 Methanosarcinaceae archaeon
CTTTCGTTTCTTCATAGCATTTTTACCCTAGCAGATTGTCCGAATCAGACTTCCGGATTTTTCCACATTGTCCTGTTGGCTTCACCCATTCCATTACTGGTAATAAGTGTCACAGTAGGGTCACTCCGAATGGAGGGAGTGGCATTTCTGCAATTCAAGATATGACTTTCTTGTCACAGCGCCGCCTGCGGCGTTTGTATTGGTTTTAGCTTTAGTTTCAGATCGAACAATCAAATTTACGCAGCTATACAAATACAAATTAAATACGTCCGGTTTTCAGAATATATATAACAAGCCCCATTCCAAAAAAACCAGCTATAAAAAACCCAAGAACGCCAAGTAACGGAACACCCCATACAAGCGGTTCCATACCGGTCTGGATAATTAAGGACGAACCTACAATTAATGATGAAATAATAAGGCTGAATGAAAGCCTATTGCTTGCAGCATCCAATTCCGAAACGATCCGATCAAGTCCACCGTGCTCGAACTTTAAATGTATATTCCCTTTTTCAGCAGAGTTCAGTATGTGTGTAACCTGAGTTGGAACCTTGTGTATCATGCGAGCAAAGTTCCATACATCCTTAAATGCCCCGCTCAAAATTGATTTGGGACGCATACGTTTTGTCATCAATTTCCTTGCATATGGTTCTGCAAGTATTGTAGCATTGAAATCAGGAACCATAATAGCACCGAATCCACTGATAGTCATTATCCCTTTTGAAAGCAAAGCAATAGATGCTGGTACCTTTACCTGATGTTTTCTAAGAACACTGATAGTCTCAACCATCATTGTTGATGCATCCAGTTGTTTTAATGACCTGCCGTAGTATGTATCCAGCATATATTCAAGGTCGGTTTTCAATGCAGGTATGTTCACATCTTCACTAATAGCATCAAGATCCCGAAGAATTTCAACTAATACGTCAATATCACCTCTGCTTGTCGCAATGAGACCATCAATTAGTGCATTCCGCACATTATCTGAAAGGTGCCCCACCATACCAAAATCAATGAGTGCAATTTTTCCGTTATCCATTATTATAACATTACCAGGATGCATGTCCGCATGGAAAAAACCACATTCAAATATCTGCTTCATGAATGCTTTTGCACCGTAAGTAGCAATCTCATTTTTGTCAAACCCGAGTTCTTTGATCCTCTCAAAATCATTGCTCCTGGTTCCTTCAATGTACTCCAGTGTAAGGACACGCTCACTACTAAAGTCCCGGTAAACTTTCGGAATATAGATGTGTTTGTCATCCTTGAAATTTGTCAAAAACCGGTCTACATTCCGCGCTTCCTGTGTGTAATCCATCTCAGCGTGTATAGATCTTGAGAACTCATCAACGACATCAATCGGCCTGTAAAGTTTTGCATCATGTATGTGTTCCTCTGCAAATCCGGCTATACTATACATAATATCAAGATCAGCCTCAATGACCTTCCTGATGCCTGGCCTTTGTACCTTGACCACAACGTCCGTACCGTCACTGAGTTTTGCACGATGTACCTGTCCTATTGATGCTGCTGCTATTGGCTCATGTTCAAATTCAGAAAACATCTCATCAGTTGGTGCACCCAATTCCTGATGTATCAAAAAACTGATATCTTTAAAATCAAAATGTGGTGCAGCATCTTGAAGTTTTGCAAACTCGTTTGCATATTTGATCGGAATGAGATCCTGCCGCACACTTAGAACCTGTCCAAGTTTTATGTATGTGGGTCCAAGTTCTTCAAGAACCTTGCGTGCACGCTCGGGTCCGGTAAGCGGTGTACCTTTTAGTTTGCAGTAACCTTTGAATTTTGATTTTATCGATTTAAATGGTCTAAGTTGCATCTGGTCTACGAGATATCCGAACTCATATTTGATAAGAGTATCAATTATCTTTCCGTACCGCTTTGCCATCTTGTATCTGCGCAGCATTCTAAGTGGCATGTTTTTCACCTGCACTTTCAAATACAATAATGAATTTATAAATCAATAAACCCTGTATTAACTCATCCGAACCGGAATGATATTGCACTGTGCAATATACAAAAATCCGGTTTCAAACAGAAATTCAAATTAAAACTTTATTCAGTCAATTTTTCGATTGCTTCTTCAAGCTTATCGATTTTTTCCTCAAGACGCCTGATATCTTTCTTTGTTTCCATTTCAGCCTTGCCGAATGTTTCTTTCACTTTTTCAGATATCTTGCTTTCAAGTTCATTCTTCTGTTTCTTCTGCTCGTCAATAAGTTCTCTTACAAATTTTTTACCTTCTTCCTTGTTGATTTCGCCTTTTTCGACAAGTTCTTTTGAAATCTCATTGACCTTTTCTTCAGTTAATGCCCAGGCTCCAATTCCAAGAAGTCCAAGCTTTCGGATTATTTCAATCATATTTAACCCTCCAACTATTAATTAGATGTTTTACATTAAATATCTTTGCGCACCTCAGTATCTCCGAAGAACTGCTTATTTTTCTTCTGTGAGTCATTGTATTTTCCTGAAAATTGTAGAAATATTGAGAACACGATCTGGACTAAATGAGAAAGATGCTGTGTTAGTCTTTGATTATACTGATGAGAATCCCTATGGAAACCCACAATATATTTGGATTCACGGATGGACTGATGAAAATGCAGTTAACGGTAAATGGATCATCTGGAAGTCATCAATATTATGGTACCTCTTGTTAAATTTCGATATGCGGGTTAGGTGGACCTATCTTGTATGAATATATTATTTGAATATATTGTTTAGAGATACTTATAAAAAGTGTCAAAGAGCCGCCGGAGGGATTCGAACCCTCGGCCTGCTGATTACGAATCAGCCGCTATACCGGGCTAAGCCACAGCGGCACCAGACATTCCTAATATCAATGTAATGATTTAATAATTTCGCTCATACATTCCAAAAATCCTGTTTAAATAACCCTGACATCTATACATATATTATACTTATGCGGAGCATACGACCTGACAGTTCGTTTATCCAGAACCTCTACCTCCCTGCCGGCGCGCTTTGCCGCAGCCTCAATAAGTTCAATGGAACTATTGAAAAGGTCATCCTCATGCGTCATCCCGTAATAATGTATTATTCCTCCGGATTTTGCCAGCTTGACCGCTGAATCCAGGAACCCATAAGCATTATGCGGCAGGTTCATAATCACATGGTCAGAAATACCTGCAAACCTTTGTGCTTCTATGTTCGCATCTCCTTCAATAACCTCAACATTGTCTACATGGTTTAGATCGATATTCCTGCGCAAAAACCGAATCGCATCCGGATTCTTGTCGATTGCAATAACTCGTTTCGGACTGGCTTTTTTTGCTATAAATATACTATAAGGACCAACGCCTGCAAACATGTCCACAACCACATCATCCGGTTTTATCCATGACAATATCCGCCTGCGCTCCGTTGAAAGGCGCGGGGTGAAATACGCTTTTGTAAGATCGAGCGCATATCTGCAACCATATTCCTTATGGATCGTATTGGTCTTGTTCACTCCTGCAATCACTATAAATTTCCTTATCCTGTATTCTCCGACAACAGGTGTTGTTGCACCAAGCACAGTATTTAGATTCGGATGCACTTTGAGTAGTGCCTCACCGATCAGGTCGGCATTCTTCTCATCAGCTTCGATCAATGCAATATCGCCAATAACCTCATAATGCGGCATAAAACCCAGAATACCTTCAAGTGTAGGTGCACTCTCCTGCACCTTAAAATTGTGATTTATAAACTCAACACCGCTTGAAAATACCTCCTTCTCCGCATCATCCAGCTCCCTTACAAGCGGAATAAATAAATATCCGGCTTCTGAAGCAATCTTTCTGGAACTATCGAGTAACCCCATTTTGATCAGGGCACGGCGATCTTGCTCACCCTGTTTTTTTGGGACTTTGACACAATTTATCTCCATTTAATTACCTCAACCAATAGCAAACCATGCACCAAAAACAATCAGGAATAGACCACATGACATTAAGATCTTCTCATAGGTTTTAGAAGACATAAAACTTTTACCGCGGCTAAACGAGGTGGAGATCAAACTGTACCACCCAATGTCAGCCATCCAGTGCCCGATCACAAAAACCGCCACCGCAATCAAGCTGATCTCAAGCCCGCGAAGGACAAGTGCACTGCCATCAGCAAGCCACCATATCCAGAAATACGGATTCGATGCAGATGTGATTAGGCCAGCTGCAACAGGATTTGATACAAAACCACGATTTGTACGAAAAGCACCTGATGCATTGCTTGCACCTTTAACCGTCATTGCACCAAATACTATCAGGACAAGACCCCCTACTAACGATATAGTCGATATAGCCTCGCTTCCGATAAAGGATGACATACCAAGAACAATTAATATAACAATAATAAATTCAAGAAAGGCGTGCCCTAAAACCACTTCCGGACCTGCGATCCATCCTTTTCGAAGCGATGAATCAATTGTTGCGAACAACA
>JAUVKD010000145.1 GCA_030596385.1 Methanosarcinaceae archaeon
AGTCATTGTACATTATTTTATAAACTATAAATGTAACTATTCAGCCATACATACACATTATCGTTAGACTGAATCATTACCTGTAAACAATCATAAAGGACGATATATCTTGGCAAACGAAGATGTCTGTATTCTGATACCTACCCTCAATGAGGCTGCTACTATTGAGCAGCTGATAAAGGATTTTAGATTAGAGGGATTTAATAATATACTGGTTATTGATGGGCACAGCACCGATAAAACCGTCGAATTGGCAAAAGCACAGGGTGCAAAGATTGTTGTCCAGAGCGGCAAGGGTAAAGGACAGGCCCTCCAAGAAGCGTTTCGTCTCATTGATAGCGATTATATTGTAATGATTGATGGAGACATGACATATCTTGCAAGTGATGTGCATGCAGTACTTGGACCTGTACGCAGCGGGAGCGCAGATCATGTCATGGGCAACAGGTTCGCAAACTACGAGCCAGCTGCATTTACACGTTTGAATCTTTTTGGGAACCGCGTACTTAACAAGATATTCGGGTTTGCATACGGCGTATATTTAAATGATATTCTTACAGGATACAGGGCGTTTACGCTTAATGCTGTCAGATCACTTGAACTTAATAAAATGGGTTTTGAAACCGAAACCGAAATAACAGTTGAGAGTATCAAAAAGGATTTGAAGACCATTGAAGTACCTATTATATACCTGGCAAGACATTCAAAGGCTGCAACTAAATTAAATCCGGCAAAGGATGGTTTTAAGATCGGAATGACAATATACAACCTGGCAAAGATACACAATCCTTTTTTCTATTTCGGGATCATTGGTACTATATTAATAATCATAGGTTCCAGTGTTGGTGTTTTTGTTATAACTGAATGGATGCACAACGTAACCCATATACCTATGACAGTTTTAACAGCACTGCTCATTATTGCCGGATTCCAGATGTTTATTTTAGGGGTGCTTAGTGATCTTATAGTCTCGCTCCACAGAGAAACAATGCGTACAATTCGGGCAGAGAAGGATAAAAAGAAGTAATCCAAAAAAATCAATGCTACAAACTGCCAAATATTTAGTTCCATAAGTAGGTTTTATGGTATCTATTTAGTTGTGACGGGACACCTGACTCTAATTTTATAGTTAATGGCATGTGTTCCTTTAGTAATTACCGCTCTTGTGCATCAAATCATTTAAGGCTTAAGGCTTAAGACTGCTGCTGTGCAGATGGTTTGGTATCAGGTGAATATAATGAAAACCAGAACAAAGATATGGTTAACTAAAAATGGGAAGTCGCTGATAGGAGAAGGTAAAGCTGCTCTTTTAAAATCAATCGACGAAGAGAAGTCCCTGAACAAGGCGTGTAAAAAAATCAACATATCATATAAACGTGCCTGGTTGATGCTGAAGAAGATTGAAGAAAGTGCCGGCCAACCGATAGTCATAAGTGTTCGCGGTGGCAGTAAACAGGGTACATTTTTAACAGATTATGCAAAAGAGATACTTGCTGAATACGATGCCCGAAAGAAAATCACCCATGAAACAATAGACGACAAAACATTCTGGGAAGGAGCAGGACTTGTCATTACTGCGCGTAACCAGATTGCTGGAAAGATCGTGGACATCGAACTGGGAGATGTAATATCCAAATTAAAGATATCAACTGAACCATCTGTGGTCACTTCGGTAATAACCACTGAAGCCGTGAAGAAACTGAATATCAAAAAAGATGATCATGTGTTTGCGATCATAAAATCCACAGAAGTGATGATTGCGAAAAAATGAACGCTTCTATGACAATATTTTTATAATCCGGATTCATATGTGCAACAACCCCGCCGCAGCGGCGCATTCCATTGCTGCTAAACATCTATATTCGCAAAATACGCAGTTCACATGCGCTTCGACAATCCGTGCAAATAGATACGCTAAACTCGATTAAACTTTCGATGTGTATGTATAGGTAAGTAATAAAGAATAGCGTTGCGCTACATGCATGTGGTTACACCGCTTATATTATGAACTGTTTAATCATCTGTGCCATAATATGACAATACATTTGCTGATCATGCATTAATTTCCATGCAATTAGATGCCACTTTGGCTGAAGTTTTTCGCTTTCATGCTGAAAATACAAGAATTTTATCGGTAATGGCGGGGTGCGCCGCCTACGGCGGATTGACCCGGCATTAAAATCACCTAAAAAAGTATCAATATTTAACTGATTGAGTAGTATGTTTAACGGAAGAAGTAATGGATTACTAGATAATAGAATCGTGTCAAAAAACAAAACAGCCCAATATAAAAATTGCAAACCAAACGAATGTATAGCATCATAGCCGTTGACATATCCGGACGACACAAGATCAATAACCGCTATTATATGGTATGTGCAGCCGTATCCGTGTCAATTACCGCAGCCCATCTCGATAAATTAAACCAGATTAAGATCAAGCCGTTCTGGCTGGATTCGGCACCTGAGTTGATGGATATAATACAGGTCATAGAAGATACTGTAAAAGAAATTGAATTTGAGGGAACGATCATTACCGAGCACGGGGAGATGTACAACCAGCCGGAAAGAGTTGTTGCAAGCATGTTCTCGCGCGATTTCAAATATCAGGAATCACTGGGGGAGCGATGTGCGATCGAATTGGCACACCATATATCATTGTGTGCGCGAAATCTACTTGTAAAAGAGCTTGGAATTGAATGCTGATCATGATGTTACAATTTACCGGATGTCTGGGGACTCTTAAACCATGAAACGTGTAATCCTTGTGCAGCGAAATGACCCAACGTGTGATGAATCAATAAATACACGACATTTCCTGGAATTACAAAAATTGACAGAATCTGCTGGCTACCAGGTAATCGGCAATGTTACACAAACACGAACTCCTGACAGAAAACATCAGATCGGGCGCGGAAAAGTTGAAGAACTTGCCTTGATGATTAATGAGTTAGACGCTGATGGAATTATTTTTTATAATCAGTTGAGCACCACACAAATATACAACATATCTGAAACATGCAAATGTGAAGTAATTGACAAGTTTCAGTTGATCCTGGAAATTTTTGCATCACGGGCAACCACAAAACGCGCGAAAATTCAGGTCGAACTTGCAAAACTTCGATATGAGCTACCAAAAGCAAAGGCTATCGTATCGCTTCTTAAAAAAGAAGAGCGTCCGGGTTTTATGGGACTTGGCAGTTATGAGGATTCATATGAACAGGACATCAAAAGCAGGATCAGCCGAATACGTAAAGAACTTGCAAGTATACAAAAGGACAACGAATCACTTCGGCTTAAAAGACATAAGCGCGGCTTTTCGATATTGGCGCTGGCAGGTTACACCAGTGCAGGAAAAAGTACCCTTTTTAATGCACTTGTAGATGAAGATTTATATGTGGATGACACGCTTTTCACAACGCTTATGCCCACAACACGCGCACTGGATATTTGTGGGCGCCGTGTACTTCTAACTGATACGGTTGGTTTCATAGAAGACCTGCCACACTGGATGATTGATGCGTTTAGTTCAACATTGAACGAGATTTTCCTTGCCGATGTTATCCTGTTGGTTGTTGATGCCAGCGAATCTCCGGCAACCATGCGTCAAAAACTTGCCATTTCACACAGCATATTATGGGAACAGATAAAAGGAGTTCCCATTGTTACGATATTGAACAAGGTTGACAGGATTACAGAAAATGAACTGGAAGAGCGACTTGAAAACACCGGATACCTTGCGCCAAATCCGGTAGGGGTCTGTGCAAAGAATGGTTCAGGATTCGATGAACTTAAAATGGAAATATATAAACATCTTCCAAAATGGGAACGAGATACGATATCGTTGCCAATGTCTGAATATGGAATGTCTATTGTTTCGTGGTTATTTGATGAAGGTTTTGTGTATAACGTTATCTACAGCGATCGGATAATGGTTGATTTTGAAGCGCGGGATGAAATTATGCGTAAAGCACATGCAAAAGCAATCGCAATATAAGATTAATTAAACTATGCTCGTATCAAGCTGTTCTTATATTAGTTCCATTATTGAAACTGAATAATATAATATACGATATAACAAAATTAGAGCCTGTTGAGGCTAAATTGTGAGACTTTTTATTATTTTCTGGTCGGCTCGAATATGCATTCAAGCTCACAGTTGTCACATAAATATTTAGACTGTTCTCCAATTAACGAAAAAAAATCAACTCAATATTTGCAAACAGTACTAAATTTCAAC
>JAUVKD010000057.1 GCA_030596385.1 Methanosarcinaceae archaeon
ATGCGAAAGAATTGAACATGATGATCCAAAAAGAGCCAATCATATTCATAAAACCGCCTTCGGCAGTAATTGGCCATGGCGACAAGATCATTTATCCTGAAGCAAGCAAGCAGGTCGATTTCGAAGCAGAACTTGCAGTAGTAATTGGAAAAAGATGCCGTAACATCAAAGCCAACCATGCAAATGATGTTATTGCGGGTTATACATGTTTCAATGACGTTACTGCACGTGATCTTCAGCGGCAGGACGGGCAGTGGACGCGTGCCAAAAGTTTTGATACGTTTGCACCCGTAGGACCATTCATTGCTTCACCGGAGGATTTCGACCCCGAAAATACATCCATCAAAAGCCGTATCAACGGGGAACTGCGGCAGGATTCAAATACATCGAACCTGATATTCGACATACCATCTCTTATCGAGTTCATATCAGGGATCATGACACTTGAAATCGGAGATATTATCGCAACAGGTACGCCGGCAGGTGTTGGTGAATTGCATCGCGGGGATATTGTTGAGATCGAGATTGAAGGCATAGGGGTTCTGGGAAACGAGGTTTTATAGATGCTATTTGACCAGATCAACAGGGAACTTGAACTTATGCATAGACATCTGATAGTCCTGAAAAAAGTCATGGAAAGCGGCCCTATCGGCATCTTGAAACTCGCGGAAGAGACAGAAATGCCTACGCATAAAGTGAGATACTCACTTCGCGTACTTGAGCAGGAGCACCTGATCAAACCCTCAGCAAATGGTGCGGTCGCAGGTGAGCAAGTGAAAGAAATCATTTCCGATTTTGAAGTTGGACTGGAGGACATAATGCAAAAAGCAGAATGCATACGTGAAATTGGGAAATCAGTCTGACTGTCAACTTCTAATAAAGTATGGGATATGCAAATGACAACATCACATTAGATATTAGACAATATTGCGATATTGGAGAATACTTATGACATTAAATGACGATGATATAAAAACGATCGAGAAATATGCATTGCAGAATGCCGTGAAATACGGCAAGCCTCCGCAGATCGGGGCGGTTATGGGACGTGTAATGGGAGAATGCTCCCATCTTCGCCCGATGGCAAAAGAGGTTGCCCCCGTGATTGGGAAGATACTTGGCGAAGTTGCAAAAGGGAACGCAGATTCATGGCGCGAGCGACTTGAAACAATTGCGCCTGAACTAATAGAGGAATTAAGTGTTAAAAAAGAGCCGGAGAAAGGATTGAAGCCACTTGACGTCACAGAAGGCGAAAAAGTGGTTATGCGTTTTGCACCAAACCCAAACGGACCCCCAACAATCGGCAGCGCCAGAGGTATTGTAGTTAATTCGGAATACGTAAAAAGGTATGATGGAAACTTTATCATACGTTTTGACGATACCGATCCGCAGACCAAACGTCCTCTGCTTGAGGCATATGACTGGTACATTGAAGACTGCACATGGCTTGGTGCCGCACCTGACAGGGTAGTACTCGCATCCGACAGGATGCATATGTATTATTATTATGCAGAAAAACTGATCGAGATGGGACAGGCATATGTCTGTTTCTGTGAGGGCGGAGAATTCAAGAAATATAAGGATGCCAAAGAGCCATGCCCGCACAGGAACGAGAGTGTAGATAACAATCTTGAACACTGGAACAAGATGGTCGCCGGCGAGTATGAGGAAAAAGTAGCAGTACTTCGCATAAAGACCGATATCAAGCACAAGGATCCGGCAATTCGTGATTTTGGTGCTTTTCGGATCATTAAGGTGCCGCACCCACGTCCGGAGATTGGTGACAAATACGTAGTCTGGCCGCTTCTTGATTTTGAGGGTGCCATTGAAGACCACGAACTTGGCATGACACATATCATCAGGGGTAAGGACCTGATGGACAGCGAAAAACGACAGGGTTACATCTACAGATATTTTGGCTGGGATTATCCAGAGACTACGCATTGGGGACGCATCAAGATACACGAGTTTGGCAAGTTCAGTACAAGCGGACTTCGTCATGCAATCGAAAAAGGAGAATATTCAGGCTGGGATGATCCACGTCTTCCAACACTGCGTGCCCTTAAGCGAAGAGGGATCAAACCGGAAGCCATACGCAAGTTCATGATCGAAATGGGAGTTGGTGAAACCGATGTGAGTATCAGTCTCGATACTTTATATGCAGAGAACAGGAAAATGATCGACTCGATTGCAAACCGGTATTTCTTTGTCTGGAATCCGGTTGAGATTGAGATTAAGGGTACAAAACCACGAATAGCAACACCTCCGCTTCATCCTACTGGGGATAGGGGACACCGCACGATCGAATTAGGCACTAAGATATTTATTTGCAGGGAAGATGCAGAGAAACTTAAAATCGGCGGCAAACTTCGATTGAAAGACCTGTACAACATTGAGATAACGTCTCTTGCTCCGCTTCAGGCGAAGCACACAGGTGATTTAATAGAAGCGGTTAATAAAGGAGAAAAACGCATCCGAATTATCCACTGGGCACCAGTCGATGGTTTATCCGTAAAAGTGCTGGCACCGCATGGCGAGTTTAAGGGGATCGGTGAGAAGCAGATAGTAAATGAACTTGATAATATAGTGCAGTTTGAAAGGTTTGGATTTTGCAGGATCGATTCAGTCAATAATGAAATTATTGCGTATTTTGCGCATAAATGATGGGAAATTGATTCAAAATATACCTCTTGCGATGGTCATATTTATTTTAGCTTCAGATTAATACAATTTATAAGTAGTGTCATGTCAAACATACAATATTGCTAGATTCGGAATAAAAGAGGGGAAACCAAACAAATGCAAAAAACAACGCAACTACGCATAAGCGTGGCACATTTCCACACCATAAACGCGAAAGACAAAACGGTTTTTAATTGGTGTAGTATTTGAATATCTGAGAATTGGTCTCCACTTCAAATTTAAGGGTAATAGACTACAGTTTATGTATTTGTATAGATGGTTTTGAGAAAAACACGATGTACAGCTCATATTGCAAAACCCCGTGCAGCAATACCGCCGCAGGCGGCGCATTCTCAACATTATGAAAAATATGACTCGATCGAATAAATCTAACAATTTCAATGACATTTGTGTATAAAAGCGCTATGCTGCATTATTCTATATACGAGATTATAAGTTGGAATGCCGCGAAAACGTCATTGTTCGCGCCAGTGGTCTGGGAATGCGAAGCCTTGAGGGGATTGCTTCGGCGTCAAAAATCGCTAAACAAATTAAGATACTACTGTTGCACGGGGCCTGGCAAATATTAAATATCGCAACAAACCGGATGCATGTCGATAGAGACACGCCACCCGTTTTCATCCCTACAATTCACCGTACCCGCGTTCCGGCCTCCACATTCTTCTCAGGCATAAGTAGCACCGCACCATCTATATCGCCTGCAAGTACCATACCCTTAGACTCCACGCCGCAGAGTTTTGCAGGCTTGAGATTTGCAAGCACCACGACCTGACGTCCTATTAATTGTTCAGGATCATGTGTCTCCTTGATGCCGGCAACCAGTTGTCTGGGTGTTTCTTCACCAATATCAACCTCAAGACGCATCAATTTGTTAGATTTCTTAACAGGTTCGGCTGTAACAACGATTCCAATCCTGATGTCTAACTTTGAAAAATCATCAAATGTAATCTCTTCATTTATTTTATTTATTTCATTTTCATTTTCTATTATTTTCTCTTTCTCTTTTTCTGTTTCCATATCCTTCACTTCTATTTCTTTTGTACCGGATTCCTTTGCAAGTGCTTCTGCCACTCTTGTATTTGATATATTCACCATACTCTCTATCTTATCATCCTGGATCTTCTCAAACAGGGTAACAGGCTCTACAAGAGTAGTTCCACTATTGACCAGCACAGTTGCATCCCTGTACGTAGTGACATGAATATCGCTACTCATTCCAATCTGCGCCCATGCTTCTTCCATTTTTTGTGGCAGAACCGGCTCAAACAAAATGGCAAGTGCCTTTGCGATCTGGATACAGTTTGCAACCACTTTGCCGCAGGCAGCCTTATCCTCTTTTATAAGTTTCCACGGTTGTTTTGACTGGAAATACACATTGCCATAGGATGCCAGGGCCATAGCAAAATCAACAGCCTTTTTAAACTCATACTGTTCCATCGCTTCATTGACCTTTGCTATCGTGCTGTCTATGTTGTCCAGCACATCCTGTTCGATCTCACCCACGGGAATCTCTCCAAAGTTCCTGTGGGCAAACAATAATGTCCTGTACAGGAAATTTCCGAATACGGCAACTAGTTCGGTATTGATCTTTTTTTGGAATACTTTCCATGAGAAGTTCAATTCCTTTGTATGTGATGTATAACTTACAAGATAGTAGCGCAGCAGGTCGGGATGGAATCCATGGTCAAGGTAGTCTTCCCCAACCCACACAACATACCCACGGCTCTTTGAGAACGTTTTGTCCTCTATCTTCACCATCCCCGATGCCACAACCGCCCATGGCTGGCTGTAACCTGCACCCTTGAGCATTGCAGGCCAGAAAATACAGTGATGGTAAGTAATATCACCGCCAATAAAATGGATGATCCGTCCATCTCCTTTCCAGAACTTTTCCCAGTCCCCATTGTTTGCCTCTGCCCACTCCTCAGTAAATGCAATATATCCGATCGGTGCATCCACCCAAACATACACAACAAGTTTGTCGTGTCCCGGGAACTTTACACCCCAGTCAAGGTTTCTTGTGATACACCAGTCCATAAGTTCCTGCTTCACCCATCCTATCGCATAGTTCCTTGCATTTGAAGTACCTTCAAGATTTTCAAGATATTCCAATAGAAAATCCCTGAACTCTGATAATTTGAAAAAGAAATGCTCCTGTTCGCGGTATTCTGCATTTTCTCCGCATACTATACACTTCGGATCTTTCAGTTCACCCGATTCGAGATGTTTTTCACATCCCTGATCACATTCATCACCGCGCGCGGTCTCACCACAATGTGGGCATATACCCTGCACGTATCTGTCAGGCAAGAAACGCTTGCATCCCGGGCAGTATGCTATTTCTATTGTTTTTGGGTATGTATAGCCTTTCTCGATCAGCTTGCTAACAATATCGAGTGTACGGTTGTGATTTTCAGGGTCATCCGTAGTCCCGAAAGCATCGAAATTCACGTTCATTTTCTTAAAAGTATTATCGAAATGTTTATGGTATTTTCGGACAAGTTCACCTGGTGTGGTATTCAATTGTTCGGCATTGACCACTATCGGTGTACCGTGTGTATCAGATCCACATACAAATACTACCTCTTGCTCTTGTTTTTTCATCGACCTGACAAAGATATCGGCAGGTATGTATGTGCGCAAGTGCCCGATATGGGCTTTCCCGTTAACATAAGGAAGTCCACAGGTTACGAGCACAGGTTTATCAGATGGAAATTTAGACATTTTATTTCTCCATGTATTAGCTTATTATATAGGATGTTGGATGTATCCAATAATAAAATATATTTCGCTTGCAGTAATCATGCGAAAGGAAAGCTTTTGAACATATAGGTTTATTGTATAAGTAAGATACAAAATTGTCGGGGTACCAGATGACTTCAGATTACACAACACCTAACTACGCTGTGCAGGATGATCCGGTTCCAAATGAGCAAACTCCTAAAAGAAAAGGGAGGAAAAAACAGTATATCGCTGTGGTTATTATTCTGTTATTGATCATTGCTGCAAGTTTTGCTGCAATGTATCAAACTGCAGGCGGGAATTTTTACACTAAAAATGACAGGGTGGCAGTTATCCATGTTCAGGGTACGATGCTCTCCGGTAGCATTCCCGGTGGTTTTGGATATGTGACTTCTGAGGAAATATCTGATAAGATCCAGGATGCCGTTGAGGATGAATCAATAAAGGCAATTGTTCTTCGTATCAACAGCCCCGGCGGTTCGCCTGCTGCGGCTGAAGAGATCGTCATAGAGATCAAGAAAGCGCAAGAGGCCGGGGTTCCGGTCGTGGTTTCCATGGGTGATGTGGCTGCAAGTGCCGCATATTATATTTCAGCACCTGCTGACATGATCTTTGCAAATCCATCTACAATGACAGGAAGTATCGGTGTTATCTGGACGTTCCAGAACAAGTCTTCATATTATGAAGAAGAGGGAATCGAGTTCCATATTGCCAAATCCGGTGAATTTAAGGATATGGGTGGCCCATGGAGGGGACTTTCGGACGATGAGATTGAATATGCCGATACGGTTATCATCGAAGTATACAACAGTTTTGTGGATG
>JAUVKD010000120.1 GCA_030596385.1 Methanosarcinaceae archaeon
AAATAAGGATGAAAAGTAACCGGGTATCTGTAAGTAAGCATCATATCAATGTATAAAGTTGTGTTTTTATTTTATAAAGAAGGTGTCAAGAATGATATCTCTCGATGATTCAGTAACTGCAAGACTTAAGAAAAGCGGTAAGCATTTTGAAGTAGCCGTCGATCCGAATCTTGCATTTGCATTTAAAAGAGGCGAAGATGTTAATATTGAAGATATTCTTGCTGTGGAATCCATATTTGAAGATATAACCAGGGGCGACCACGTTGCAGAATCTGATCTTATTAAAGCGTTTGATACAAGTGACATATTTGAGATAGCTGCAAATATACTTAGACATGGAGAGTTACAGCTTACAAAAGAACAGAGAAAACATATTCTTGAAGAAAAGACAAAACAAGTTATAAGCACTATTGCACAAAATGCGATAAACCCTCAAACAAGGACACCGCATCCGCCTGCCCGGATCGAAAAGGCAATGGAAGAGGCAAAAGTGCACATAGATCCATTAAAAAGTGTAGATGAACAGGTCACTATTGTAATGAAAGCAATACGTCCGATCATTCCAATCCGCTTTGAAGAAGTAGATATTGCCATAAAGATACCTGCTGAATATGCAGCTAAAGCATACGGTGATATCTCAAGTTTTGGTGCACTGCAAAAACAGGAGTGGCAAAATGATGGTTCATGGATTGCAGTTGTGAAGATTCCGGCAGGATTGCAAAATGATTTTTATGGCCTTGTTAATCACCTAACAAAAGGTGATGCTGAAACCAAGCTCTTGTAAGAGGACATTAGAATGAATAAAAAAATAGTTATCCCGGGCCAATTTATATCAAATAATGTAAAAAACGCAGGATCAGGAACATATGTTGACGATGGAAAGGTATATTCACTTTTATACGGAATATTAAATGACAAGAAAAGAATTAATGTGCTGCCTTTTTCCGGAAAATATATTCCTTCCCGAAATGATCTGGTTATCGGGACTGTGATAGTGGTAACTCCTTCTAACTGGATATTTGAACTCGGTTCTGCTTATGATGGGCTTCTTCATGTGTCTGAATTCCCAAGAAGAGTGGATTCGGCACAAATGAAGGGCATTATGAATGTAGGCGACTCTGCTATTATTCGTATTAAAGATGTGAATACAGCGATGAAAGTCGAGCTTACCATGCGTGAAAGGGGATTACGAGCAATTAATTACGGCAGAGTCATCGAGATAATGCCAACAAAAGTACCACGGCTTATCGGGCACAGTGGTTCTATGATCACAATGTTACAGAAAGAAACGAATTGCGAGATATTTGTAGGGCAAAATGGCAGGGTCTGGATCAATGGAAAGGACAATGATATGGATCGTCTTGGTGTAGCAATTGATATGATCTCACGCAATTCAAATGTTTCAGGATTAACTGAAATGATCTTTAGGTTTTTTAGAAATGGAAACGATGTCAATGATGTGACACGCACATCTTTTGAAGATACAGATGATATACGGGCAGATGATATGGAATAGAAAGTGCCTGAAAGACACATCCAGAAAAATTGACATGCTATTTAGACCCTGAATATGACAGTATATTATATCAGGGTCGAAGATCCGAAGAAGAATGAGAGAAACAAGTAAATTTAAAAAGTTTGGAGAATAGATTATGAGTAAACCAGAGAAGTTTTTCGACGAAAACGGTTTGCGTCTTGATGGAAGACGTGTCGATGAGATCAGACCAATGAAAATCGAGGTAGGCGTTCTTTCAAGGGCTGATGGCTCCTGTTATCTTGAATGGGGAAACAATAAGGTATTGGCAGGTGTTTTCGGACCAAGGGAGTTACATCCACGCAGGATGCAGCGTCCGGATACTGCGATTGTAAGATATCGATACAATATGGCTGCATTTTCGGTTGAGGATAGGATCCGCCCTGGTCCAAACAGGCGCAGTACTGAGATATCAAAGGTAAGCCGCGAGGCTTTTGAACCTGTTGTTATGACACATTTGTACCCAAGCGCCGTAATTGATGTTTTTGCTGAAGTACTTCAGGCAGATGCAGGAACAAGAACCGCAGCAATAAATGCAGCGGCTATTGCGCTTGCAGATGCAGGAATTCCAATGAAAGGACTTGTATCGGCATGTGCTGTTGGTAAAGTTGATGGTAAACTTGTGCTTGACCTTGGCAAAGAGGAAGATAATTATGGTGATGCAGATCTTCCTGTTGCTATGACACAGGATGGAGATATAACATTGATCCAGATGGATGGAAATCTTACACAGGATGAGTTCAAAGAGGCGATGGAAATGGTAAAGGTAGGAGGTAAACAGATCCTTGAGATCCAGCGCGAAGCACTTAAAAGTAAGTTCAGTCAGTTCAAGACCGAAGAAATTGAAGAAGCAGCAGTTATCGAAACACCGGAACCTGATGCTACGATCGATGAAACGGTTGGAATTGAAACTGAGGTTGATGAATCAGTTGAAACTGATACTGAAGTTATAGAGACCGAAGATGATAATGAAAAAGTAGGGGCAGTTTTCGTTGAAGATGATGCGAACGACAAAGAACCTGATGAAAATACTGATGATGAAGATGTAGAAGAAGGTGAGATAAATGAGTGAAGTGATGTCAAAACTCAAGAAAGATTATATATATAACCTGCTGCTCAAAGGTCAGCGCGAAGATGGACGTGCATTTGATGAGATTCGGGATATCACACTTGAGACACATGTTATTGATAAAGCTGAAGGGTCTGCCAAAGTGCAATATGGCAATACGCAGGTTTTAGTTGGTGTGAAAATTCAGGTCGGCACTCCTTTTCCGGATTCGCCGGATGTCGGTGTGATAATAACCAGCCTGGAATTGAACCCAATTGCATCACCTACTTTTGAATCAGGACCTCCACGAGAAAATGCTATAGAGATGGCTCGTGTAACTGATCGCGGAATTCGTGAATCAGGCGCAATTGATTTAAAGAAGTTGTGTATTACGAGAGGAGAAGAAGTCTGGATGGTGTTTATAGATATACATGTTCTAAATGATGAAGGTAATATTATAAATGCTGCATCTCTTGGCGCAATTGCTGCACTTATGACTTCAATAGTCCCGGCTGAACGTAATGGGAAAGGCGAAGATTTCATGTTGCCAGTTCGCGAGATGCCAGTGTGTATTTCATTGGCAGACATCGGTGGAGAGTTGATGATCGACCCTGGACGCAATGAAGAGACTGTTTGTGAAACAAAGATCATGATCACATCCAATCAGGACGGTTCGATATGTGCCATGCAAAAGAGTGGTGAAGGTGCACTCTCAGAAAAACAGGTGTTACAAGCAGTTACTATTGCATGTGAAAAGGCAGCACAGGTGCGAGAGGAACACCTCTTAAAAATATGATTTATTTAATTCACACTTTAAGGAGACATGATTTATGGCGAAAAAATTCACACGAAAAGGGCGAGTATCCAGATCCGCAGGTCGATTTGGGACACGATATGGTAGAAGAGATCGAAAATTGATCGCTGATATTGAAGAGCGAATGCGAATGCCGCATAGATGTTCAAATTGTGCACGGCCTACTGTGAAGAGAGTTGGCACTGGAATATGGAAATGTACCAAATGTGGTCATACCTTTGCAGGTGGGACATAATTACCAACCACATCTGTTGGGAAGACTGTTATGCGTACAGTTAAAAAAGCAACAGAAGTAGTAGAGTAGGTAATTATGGGCTATAAATGTACTCGATGCAAACGCGATGTCGAGATAGATTATGAGTATACCGGAATTCGATGTCCATATTGTGGACATCGGATAATAGTAAAAGAGCGACCAACCTCTATAAAACGTGTCAAGGCAGAGTAAGAAGTATGTTAATTACGTTCGTCGTAAAGTCGGAAGTATTCACATACCTTTGATTACGATGGAAATATAATACAGTTAGGAGGACGAATAAAAAGTGTTTCATACTGTGGCGGTAATATCAACATACTCCTGTAATTTTGAAATTTTGTATTTACACTCTGTCTTTTATAAAAATCAATCAAAAAATCCAATGGAAGAAGTAAATGTATTTGCGATAAGAAGTAGCTAAATAAAGGCTTTAAAAAAATTGAATGTGTATTATATAACGCTAACAGATAAACAGCGGAAAGCTATTTTTGCAGGAAAAAATTCGAACTCATCTGGAAAATCGAAACACGGATGTTGTAAACCAAATACACAATTTACGTATCCAGACATTTCTAAGTATGAATATGATATTTCCAGAATAAAAATATCAGAACAAATAAAATATCTGCCAACCAAAAAATCACATCAAAATCGAAACTGGATTTCAATATCAGATGCCGGGAAAATTGATTCACATGTTATTAATTTATTTGGGAAGGCGACACTGTCTTTTTTAGCAACATCAATTTTGGGAGTCCCAATTTCAACAAATATTGAAGATGCGGCATTTCACTCAATTGAAGATTCCTATAGAGCTTATAAAAAAACAAATGAGATTGATGATGCCGTTTTCGTGGGTATTGAATCATTTGTAAATACATATGCAAAAAACTACACATTTGATTACTTGCAGAAAAATATGCAAAAAACAGACAATGATATTTTTGACGACGTTTCAAAAGGAATGATTTTAATTTCGACCACAATAATTTCAGGTTGTATGGTTGATTAAACGTCAAGTTGGATATGTACTTTTTGGATACAAACCAGTCACACTTCCAGTACTTCCGATCACACGTACTTCCGAGTGTTCATATATTCATACAGTTTCAAAATGCTCAAAAATCTCAATTTTACGATCAAAACCATGGGAAATACCAACCGCTAAATCCTCTTATCTCGATCA
>JAUVKD010000111.1 GCA_030596385.1 Methanosarcinaceae archaeon
GCAATTGATTTTAATTCCCATGATCCATCTCACCCGGAATAAGTACAATTAAAAAAGCCACAAACGCCAGCAATTCCCGTTATGCTAATAAACGCATACAAGCGAAGGCTTGTTGTTTTGATATTTCTTGATAATTTTTTGATATTGTATACTTTTACTCGTCATATCATAAACAAAATCAATGACGAGCGACAGTATAGTTTCAGACAGCTTGGATATAAACAAAATCATAAAGCGGGAATTGCTGCACAAACGCCAAGTACAAAACATTATATGTTTGCATGTGAATGTAAATACAAGTAATCTAAACCCAAAAAAGAGGATCTCATGAAAATAGCAATAGCAAGCGGTAAAGGTGGTACCGGTAAAACAACATTGGCAGTAAATCTTGCCCTCGCACTTGAAGATGTACAATTATTTGACTGTGATGTCGAGGAGCCAAACTGCCATCTCTTCCTGGATCTTGATCTCATAAAAGTAGAGGATGTAAATATCCCGACACCTGAAATTGATAAAAGCAAATGCGATCTCTGCGGCAAATGTTCTGAATTTTGCAGGTTTAATGCAATAGCTGTACTTCCAAAGGACGTAATGGTTTTTCCCGCACTATGTCACGGATGCGGAGGATGCACAATAGTATGTCCGAAAGAAGCGATCATTGAAAAAGATCGGAGTATCGGGGTCATTGACAGGAACAAAAATAGCAGTGGTGGATTTGAATTCTATCGCGGGTTGCTGGATATCGGAGAACCCATGGCATCCCCTGTCATTTCCGCCCTTAAAAAACATATTGATACGAACAGGACTGCGATAATCGATGCACCACCAGGCACTGCGTGCCCGGTAATAACTTCTGTCGGAAATGTGGACTATTGTATTCTTGTCACAGAATCCACCCCTTTCGGATTGCACGACCTGATGCTTGCTGTTGATATGGTAAGAATACTGGAAATACCGTTTGGTGTAATCATTAACAGGCACGACATAGGGGATGAAAAAGTGGAGGAATACTGTAACTCACAGGGTATCACAATCCTGATGAAGATCCCACATGATCACAAGATCGCAAGACTGTATTCCGAAGGAATTCCATTTATAAGCAGTATGCCGGAGTGGAAAGACAGGTTTGTCAATTTGTTCGAAACTATAAAGCAAGAGTATGGAGGGGTGGGATCATGAAACAACTTACAGTAATAAGCGGAAAGGGCGGCACAGGGAAAACCACCATAGCAGCGGCATTTGTCTCACTTGCAAAAAATGCCGTGATTGCAGATTGTGATGTGGATGCAGCAGATATGCACTTGATATTAAAGCCACAGGTACAGGAAACAATTGATTTTACAGGTCTGGATGTCGCATCCATTGACGAATCGCTCTGCACACAATGCGGCAAATGCAAAGATAAATGCCGATTCGATGCAATTAGCAATGATATAACAATCAACATTTACGAATGTGAAGGTTGCGGGGTCTGCGAGTACATCTGTCCTGAAAGGGCGATCAGCATGATCCCCCGGAAAGCAGGGGATGCTTACATATCAAAAACGCGGTTTGGGCCAATGGCACATGCAAGACTTGGTATAGGAGAAGAGGCAAGCGGAAAACTGGTATCATTTGTCAGGATCAACGCAAAAAAACTTGCAGAAAAACATAATAAGGATATGATAATCATTGACGGTCCGCCGGGAACAGGATGTTCGGTAATCGCCTCTATTACCGGTGTCGATATGTTGGTAATTGTGACCGAGCCGAGCGTATCCGGTATCCACGATCTGGAGCGAGTACTGGGTGTAGCAGATTATTTCAATATTCCGGCTGTGGTTTGTGTTAACAAATATGACATAAACAAAGAGAATACCCAGCTCATTGAAAAATATTGCAGTGAGAATGGAGTAGGTATTGTAGGTAAACTTCCTTATGATGAAACACCTACAAAAGCCATGTTGCAGGAGATGACTGTAATTGAGTATTCGAACAATGACTTCTCGACAAAGGTCAAAGATCTATGGGAAAATGTGAAGAAACACCTGCATGAAACTTCAGGTCATACCCTGTTGACTATGGCAAAATAAAACTGTTCACTTTAACATTAATATTAACATAAACATAAACATAAACATTATACAGATAATTTCACTGTTTGGAGCATGTCGTAAAACAGGTGTTCTAATTCCTGAACTAACGGACATTATTAACAGGACAAGTAAATTCACCGTGCGGTCGGATTTAACTGAAGTACAAAAGATCATACATTGTATATAACTATTAAAAAACGTACTTGTTCAGGTCGTTTTGATGCCGGGTCAATCCGCCGTAGGCGGCGCATCCCGCCATCACCGATGAAATTCTCATATTTCAGGTTGTCCCAAAACGAAAATCCCTATAAAAATGGAGTTCAATTTAGCCTTTAAATCAAGAACCAAGGTCAAAAAATTTTATCTTTTGGACTTTTGGGTCAGGCTGATATTTCCACATTTATGGATAAAATTATAGTTAAGAACGAAACAAATAATACGAATTAAAAATTCATTCTATAATTTATCATGGCTATGCTTTGTAAATAATAATATTCATTTGTTTAAATAATGTCAAAATGAGTTGAAAATTAAAGGTTTTTAGCTATAATAATCTCATCAATATTATGCGATATTTTTGTGGCAAATGATGTAGGAATGGTGCCGCCTGCGGCGGTTGTACTGTTTCAGACGCAACAATCTCATTTATGCATCGATCTTACCATATATATACAAATACTAAAAAACGATCAACATCCTGTATCTCATGTTTATCCCATCTAATCTAATCTAATTTAATATTCACCAACACAATTTATGAGATCCATTAAAATTCAAGGGGAAATACAATGAAATGTGCATTATGTGAAGACAAGAAATGTCGTGCGGGGAAAGATTGCCCTGAAATTGCGGCAAATGTGAAATACGAAGGAGAAACACTCGAATCCATGAAAGTATCAGCTAAGATCGAATCTAAGTATTACATGAAAAAAACGCGGCTGGAAGAACTGATACAGTATGCAGGGGACATGGGATATACGAAATTGGGTATTGTATTTTGTATTGGCCTTGAAAAAGAAGCAAGGATAATTCACAGGATATTAGCAAAAGATTTCGATGTATTCTCTGTCTGCTGCAAGGTATGCGGAATTGGCAAAGACCAATATGGCCTTGATAAACTACACAGCGATGGTTTTGAGGCTATATGTAATCCAATAGGCCAGTCTCTTGTGCTTAATGATAAGAAAACCGATCTGAACATCATACTCGGACTTTGTATTGGCCATGATATTCTCTTTACCCGGCATTCCAATGCACCTGTAACAACTCTTGCAGTTAAGGATCGGGTTTTAGCACATAATCCGCTTGGTGCTATATATTCCAATTATTATCTCAAGAATCGGTTTGATATTAACGAATAAGGCTGGAGTTGATGAAAGTGGAACTTGACAGGGGCAAGTATCGAGATAAAAGTGAGGATGAAAATATGGCTGGGTCAAATTTAAGTTTAAGTTCAAATTCAAGTTTAAGTTCAAGATCAAATATAACAATAGTATATGATAACGAAAATAACGAGGGCTTCACCAATGGCTGGGGTTTTTCATGTCTAATTGATACAGGTGAAACAAAGATCTTATTTGACACGGGATGGGATGGGTGTGTCCTGCTCCATAATCTCAAAAAAGCTCACATATCCCCTGAAGAGATCGATAAGGTAGTACTATCACACCAGCACTGGGATCATATTGGTGGGCTTCCGGTTCTACTAAAAATTCATCCAGATATTGAGGTCTATGTGCCGGCTTCGTTCTCAAAGCGCCTCAAAGATGAGATATCAGCACGGGCAAATTTAATTGAGGTGTCGGAGGCAACGAAGATCTGCCACAGTGTATACACAACAGGTGAACTCGATACTGATGAAAAAGGTATGAAAGAACAGTCACTTGTCATAAATTCAGCCAATGGGCTGTATATTATCACCGGATGCTCACACCCCGGACTTACCAGGATTATAAACGCAGCATCTCAATTTGGTACAGTTACAGGCATAATAGGAGGGTTGCATGGGAGCACGGACTATAAAATGCTTGAAGGGATGAACTTAATAGCAGCATGTCACTGCACTGTTCACAAAAAAGAGATTGCCATGCAGTTTCCGGATGCATTTAAAGCGGTAGGTGCGGGGTGGGAATTCTTAATACCAACCGATTGAAATATTGGTATTTGGTATTGTATACATGATTTCAATATTATCTCGATGCACAGCCCATATTGCAACACCCCACGCAGCAATACTCACGCAGCAATACTCACGCAGCAATACCCGTGCAGACGGCGCATTCTAAATATTCTTAAAAACATACCCCGGCCGAATATATCTGAACATTTTCAATAACATTGTCGGTTGGAAAACAACAGTAATGTATATGTAGTTGAGAGTAAAGTATACTACTTATGTCTCAACGAAACTTTGTCAACCGCAAAAACGAGTTGATATTCCTTGAAACCCGATACAAAAGCAACTCTTCTGAGTTCATAGTTATTTATGGCAGAAGGCGCGTTGGAAAAACGGAGTTAATGCTAAAATTCCTTGGAAATAAAAAGGGGATGTATTTTCTGGCATCGACAGAAGGAGATCGGCAGAACATCAAAGATTTTTCTAAAATTGTTGGCAGGATCATTGATGATGACATTTTTGGTAAGATCGAATTTTCCAGCTGGCATTATTTGTTTGAAACATTATTTAAGCACAAGTCACTCTGCGAATTGATCAAGCATGAAAAATTTATTATAATTATTGATGAATTCCCATTCCTGATACAAAACAACAAAGCGATACCATCAATTTTCCAAAAGATATGGGAACTTGTGATGAAGAATGAAAACATCATGCTCCTGTTATCAGGGTCGGCTGTGAGTATTATGGAA
>JAUVKD010000079.1 GCA_030596385.1 Methanosarcinaceae archaeon
ATCTTGGTAACAAGACTCGTATTACCAACAATAGATGACATTGCAGTCATAGTTCCGTTTGCCAGGAAACGCCATGCTATAATACCGATCAAAAGATACAACGCAAAGTGTTCCTGTTCAAACCTGAAAATATTGTTAAATACCGCATACAACACCAGCATCATGAGTAGCGGATTTAGCATAGACCATGCAAAACCTAATACCGAACTCTGGTATTTGACCTTAAGGTCGCTTGCCACAAGGTTTTTGATCAACTCGCTATACTCGAAAAGGTACATGTTAATTATCCTTCATTCCATGGCCGCATCTCTAACCAGTTCACTTGCCCTGAACAGTGATTCGAACGTCCCCGCATCGCTCCAGTATCCATCAAGCACTGAATATGTCATCTCGCCCATGCGAATGTACTCGTTGTTCACATCAGTGATCTCAAGTTCCTCTCTTTGTGAAGGCTTCATATTGCGTACGATATCAAACACTCTGGAATCGTATATATATAAGCCTGTGACTGCAAGATTAGACTTAGGTATGTGTGGTTTCTCTTCAATAGAAACAATACGGTCACCATCGATCTCTGCCACACCGAACCGGTTGGCATCCTCAACTTCCTTCAAGAAGATCCTGGCACCCGAATTAAATGATTCCATAGCACTGCGGATATCAGACCCAAAGATGTTATCGCCAAGGATAACCACCACGTTTTCATCATCTACAAAATCTTCGGTTAGACTCAGTGCCTGTGCGATACCACCTGCTTCATCCTGTATCTCATAGGTGAGTCTCACCCCTAATTCTGCACCGGAACCAAGGAGTTCAAGGAAATGTCCTGCATGCCCACGTCCGGATACCACCATGATATCATCGACACCTGCATCGATGAGTGTCTGCATGGGATAATAGATCATCGGTTTGTTGTACACGGGCAGAAGGTGCTTGTTCGTGACTTTGGTTAGCGGGTATAAGCGTGAGCCAGTGCCGCCTGCGAGGATTATGCCTTTCATGGTTGTTACCTATCCCTATATGATTTTTATTTTTTTAGACGCTGATTAACATAGATTAACGCTGATGCAACCTTAGATATGCGTCTTGCGACATCATCAACGCCATCTTCACGGTCTATTTACCCCTCATATTCACTGGATTTTTCTGCTGTTTCAATAGCCCTGGTAAATCTCCCGTGGCCCACACTGGATTTAACATGGTATTTCTCCAGAACTTCGTTCACTTCGTATAGATTTACCTTTAGCATTTCTGCCAGCTTTCCTTTACTAATCTTGCCACTATAATACTTGGTTACAAAATCAGATTCAACTATATGCTTCAAATATTCCATAAGCGCATCCCTCCAGTGCCGCATCGGAGCAGTCTTAGTATTTACCAGCACTGAATATCTCGGACGCTTTGCCTTCCGGACGAACTCTTCGCTTGAACATGGAACCACATTATCAATAACCGCAGATGCAAACTCATACCACGAACACATACCCTCATTTGTAACATGATATATCCCCGGCGCAAGCCCAATAACCTCAGTAGTTTTCAGGGCAAGGTCTGCAGTATAGGTAGGTTTGCCAAACTGGTCATTCACCACACGGACAGTATCCATCTTACCGGATAACCTCAACATAATATCAACGAAATTCCCACCGTGCAATCCAAAGAGCCAAGATGTTCGGATGATCCGGTAGTTGTCCATATTCTTGATGATGTTCATCTCACCAAGCAACTTAGACTCACCATAAACATTAATAGGACCTATAAGGTCAGATTCCACGTATTCCTTCTTGGAACCATCAAACACATAATCCGTGCTGAAATGCATAAGTTTAGCTCCAGCCAGGAAACAGCCCTGCGCAATATAACCCGGTGCCTTCCCATTTACATCGAACGCAAGTTCCTTATTGTCCTCACAACCATCCACGTCAGTGTATGCCGCAGCATTGATTACGACACCAGGATTGATCATCTTGATGGTTTCAAGAACCAATTCCCTGTCAGTAATGTCAATATCACTATGCTTCAACGCAACAGCATCAGGAAAAACACTACAAAGGTCCGTGCCAAGCATCCCACCGGCGCCGAAAATTAGTGTTTTAATTTCTCCCACCACCATCGATTATCAACATACCACTTAGCAGTTTCCTTAACCCCATCATTAAAATCGTATTCTGGCGCCCAGCCCATTTTCATTAACTTGGAAAAATCAAGCGAATACCTCAAATCATGCCCCGGACGGTCTTCAACATATTCGATCATTGAATCATTCTTACCAAGAATCTCAAGAAGCTTTTGTGTGATCTCAAGGTTTGTTTTCTCAGCCCCGCCACCGACATTGTAAATTTCACCAATACTACCATTATGTAAAACAAAATCAACAGCCTTACAGTGGTCAAGCACATGGATCCAATCGCGTACATTCTGACCAGTTCCGTAAACTGGAACTTTTTTGTTATCCACAAGATTTGTCACGAACAGCGGAATCAATTTTTCAGGATATTGATACGGTCCAAAATTGTTGGTGCATCTGGTAATGATCACAGGAAGATTATGAGTTATGTGATAAGACTGCGCAAGCAGATCGGACCCTGCCTTGCTCGAAGAGTACGGACTCGAAGGCGTCAGTATATCAGTTTCCTTAAAAGAACCATCAAGAATGCTCCCATAAACCTCATCAGTAGAAATATGTACAAACCTCTTGATATTGTGTTTCAATGCGCTTTCAAGAAGAGTATGGGTTCCCAGAACATTCGTCCTGACAAAAATCGAACCATCTTCAATTGAGCGATCAACATGGCTCTCGGCTGCAAAATGAACCACATGATCAACCCTTTGCATAATTTTGTTGACAACATCGGGATTGCAGATATCGCCACAAACAAATGAATAATTCGAGTTATTCTCAACATCCTTCAGGTTATCTGGATTTCCAGCATACGTCAATTTATCAAGATTGATGATCTTGTAATCCAGATACTTTTCCAGCATGTGCCGGATAAAGTTGCTCCCAATAAAACCCGAACCGCCCGTTACTAAGATATTCAACCTTTCACCCCTAATCTAACCGTGTTTTAACCCAGGCGCAAGCCCCCAATCGTATGGGATCTCATCGGTATCCGGTGGCAGTCGGTATTCATCAGGTTCGTCATAATTATATGGCAGTGTGGGGATGCTCATGAAAAATGCAGTTTCAGTTCCAATCCCTTTAAATCCATGGTACACACCTGGTGGTACACTTATCAGTAGTGGATTTTTTTCACCAATAAATAACTCCATTATGTTCTTATATGTCGGAGAATCTTCGCGTGCATCATATAATGCTACTTTCATCATTCCATGTACACATGTGAAATTGTCTGTCTGTTTCTTATGGTAATGCCAGCCCTTGACAACTCCAGGATATGCAGTTGTCACATATACCTGACCAAACTGCTGAAATATCTCATCATCACACCTTAAGACCTCCATAAGCCACCCACGTTCATCAGGAATGACCTTTAGGTCTTTAATACGAACGTCATCGATTATAATTTTCATATTTCCACCTTGCTCTGTCATCAGATATGCATGTTCATCCTTAAATGTATTTGAATCATTTATCATTATTTATGTAATTGTGTGGCGGAGAGGGTATGTCAGCCCATGTTCGTAGGTACTTCATAATTTCAGTCTGGTTCTCCCGGGCTATTCTCTTTGCCAGCATTGCCGGGATACCTTTTATGGCATCGACCTTCGACCGCAGGATGGCGCAGGCATGCCCTTTTAAAATATAATAAGGTATCACAGCAAGATTTCTCCCAATGATCCACGGCAAAGATGTGATCAGTAGTTTAGCAGGATAGTTTTTGATAACATTCCAGATTATGTTGCGGTTCCCGTGATAGATCGTATAATCACTTCCATATCCTGCAGTCCCGCCATGTGCATGATATACTACAGCTTTTGGGACATACAGGCACTTCCAGCCTGCAAGCCTGCCCCGAAACGCCAGATCGACGTCTTCCATATACGCACAAAAATCTTCATCGAATAATCCAATATCCTCTAACATGGATTTTCGGTACATGGCAGCGCCAGCGCATGCACCAAATACATCTACAAAAGAGTCATACTGCCCGGTGTCATACTTGAACATACCTCTATCCCAGCATGCTCCACTTCGGGAGATACAGATACCTGTTGAATTTATCATCTCCGGAGCATCCATAAAGAGCATCTTTGATGCGCACATGCCTGCATTGTCGTCCGATTTTAAAGCCTTTGCAAGTTCTTCTACCCACTCAGGAGTAACTTTTGTATCATTGTTCAATGTTGCTATCAATTCACCATTTGCTACTTTTATCCCTATGTTGTTGCCCTTTGCAAATCCCAGGTTTTCCTTCGTAGCGATTATTTTAACAGACGGGAAATTCTTGTTCATATGCTCTATGGAACCATCACTTGAACCATTATCAACAAAAATAATCTCAATTGCAGGATATGTTTGCACCATTAACGATGAGATGCATTTATCTAAATACATTCTGCCATTATAATTCACAATTATGACCGAAACCAGAGGCACATCGTTATCCATTTGAACCGTTACCTTCCATATCCGATAAGATATTTCTCATTTCTGCTAAAAATGTATTGCCATCAAACTTCCGGGACTGTTCGATACAATTTTCTTTGAACTTAGCCGGATCTCCGGAGATAGTACGTACAGCATCCACAATCTCACTTACATTCGGACCAACGAGCAAACCGGTAGATCCATCGATTACGGTTTCCCTATATCCACCTTCGTTTATTGCAACCACTGGTTTCCCTGATGCCATAGCCTCGACCGGCGTCATGCCAAAATCCTCGTCCAGAGAAGTGGTGATAAAACCTCTGCAATGTGCATACAACTCTATTAGTTCATCCTCAGTTATTGCTCCAAGCAATTCCACGTTATCTGGCAGGTTATTTCGGATACTTGCAGCATAGGGCAGGGCATGGTCAGCCTCTGCATATCCTCCAACAACTATCAACCGCTCCTGTGGTGATCTTCTAAAGGCTTCTATCTGCAGTTCCACACGCTTTTCGGGATACAGCCGGTTCACTGACAGCCAAAAATCCCCGTATTCTTCGGATCTGGATCTGGAAACATCGATGGGCGGATAGATTATCTTTGATTCACGGTTTAAGTATTTTTGTATTCGTTTTTGGGTGTTAATCGAATTTGCAACGATGTAACGAACATCTGATACATAATATTCATACACCTGTCTATGCAGTTTCACCCAGATCCTGAACAACAATTTCTGGAAAAATGGCTGCCGCTGCAGGAAAACATCATAAAGATCATAAAACGCCCTCATCGGTGTATGGCAATACCACACATTCGGCCCATGCCTCCTCGCAGCAAAATGCGCCCAGTTCCCGGAAAAAATAAAAAAATCATACTCCTTCGAAAAATCACACATCGCAAACTTAAAAGAAGCAGATATCTGCTTGAGCGGGGGCATTTTCAGAGTCCCACCAAGGCTTATGATCTTCACATCCTCAAACCCCATCTTCCTCACGGAATCTGCATCCACATCAGTGGTGATAAGATCCGCACCAAGCCCGCGCGCAAGCGTCAACACCAGCTTCTCCCCTCCGCCAATAGCACCGATATAATCATGGAATATCACAATCCTCATATCAGTTCCTCGTACAGTTCCCGTAGCTCATGAACAATCCCATCCCA
>JAUVKD010000004.1 GCA_030596385.1 Methanosarcinaceae archaeon
ATTTTGTGAATACCGGAATATACTTGTTCAAACCGAAAATATTCGAGTACATTGAAAATACTCCTATATCAGACAGTGGTGAATATGCAATAACAGATTCCCTTCAGCAGATGATCGATGACGGACCTACAATCACGATGGTACATACGCAATCAAGTTGGCTGGATGCCGTACACTCATGGGATCTGCTAAAAGCAAATTCCACTTTGCTCGACCAATTTGATGCATTAATAGTAGCAGGCACAATTGAAAAAGGCGCTGTTATTAAAGGCAATGTATCAATTGGAAAGAATACCGTCATCCGTTCAGGCACTTATATTGTTGGTCCTGTGATAATCGGGGACAATTGTGAGATTGGTCCTGATGTGGTAATATTGCCATCTACTACAATTGGGAACAATTCTTATATCGGATCATTTTCACAGATCAAAAACAGCATACTAATGAACGATGCAAGGATCGAGGCACATGCCTACATATCAAATTCGGTAATTGGAAACAACAATAAGATCGGATCGCATTTTATCACTGATGAAAAAGAAAATCTTAAGATCGAAATGATAGGCATACTGCATCATGCTGACAGGCTTGGTACAATTACAGGGGATGATATTGTAATTGGGCACAGGGTCCTGATAAAAGCAGGAATTCTGATTGGTGCTGCCTGTAATATAGAATCAGATAACGTTATTTACAGAGAATTGCCTCCGAATTCGGTTGTTATTTAAAAAAAGGGATCAAAAATGTGTGGGATAATCGGATATGTTGGTAAGAAAACCGCAGCACCCATATTGATAGATTCCCTGAAGAAACTGGAATACCGTGGGTATGATTCGGCAGGTATCTGTGTCCTGAACGATTCACTGCAACTCCAGACTTACAAAACCACAGGCAAGATCGCAGATCTTGAATTAGTACTTCCCCGGAATGTTGGGGGTACGATCGGAATTGGGCACACCAGATGGGCAACACATGGGCAGCCAAATACGGAAAATTCCCATCCACATCTATCCGGTGATATCGCGGTAGTACACAATGGTATCATTGAGAATTATCTTGAAATTAAAGAAAAGTTGATCGAATGCGGATATGTGTTCAAATCCGAAACCGATACAGAAGTAATTGCACATCTTTTGCATTCACATCTCTACAGCAATAACAGTGGCGTTAACAGCTGTAATAGTGGGAGCCAGTCCAAAAAGTGTGATCTCATGACTGCTGTTCAGGGAACTTTGCGCGCACTTGAGGGCTCATACGCGATTGCAGTGCTGTGTAGCAGTGAACCTGATGTGATGATCATTGCACGAAAGGATAGCCCTCTTGTTGTAGGTATCGGGAACGGAGAGATTTTTGCTGCGTCCGATGTCACTGCATTTTTGAAGAATACAACGAATGTTGTGTATGTTGATGACAATGAGATCGGATTAATAAGGGGCGGCAATGTCGAGTTTTTTGATACAGACGGCAATAAGGTTATCAAAGAAACCACAACAATCGAATGGGATATCGAAGCCGCTGAAAAGGCAGGATATGAACATTTCATGCTAAAAGAGATCCATGAACAGGCAAGTTCTGTATATGATACGTTCGCAGGCAAGATATCCGAACTTGATGGTACTGTCAATCTGGATGAATTGAATCTGTCGGATGAACAGATCCGACACCTGACCCGAATCGAGATCATTGCATGCGGTACCTCCTGGAATGCCGGATTGCTGGGTAAATATTTGTTCGCACAACTAGCAGATATTCATACTGATGTTGATACGGGTTCTGAGTTCAGATACGGATATCCGGTTATGTGCGGCGAGGTCCTGACAATTGCAATCACACAATCAGGTGAGACCGCGGATACTCTTGCGGCAGTGAGGAGTGCAAAATCATACGGATGTCGTGCAATTGCAATCACAAATGTGGTTGGAAGCACGATCACACGTGAGATTGACAGTGTTTTGTATACACGCGCGGGTCCCGAGATAGGGGTTGCAGCTACAAAATCCTTTACGGCTCAGTTGATCACACTTTACATGCTTGCTCTTCATTTTGGAAGAGTCCGGGGCAAGATTAGTGCAGAGGATTCAAAGAATCTTCTTGTTGCACTCAAAAATATCCCTGCTGATATCCAGAAGATATTGAACAAAAAAAGTATCATACAGAAGTGTGCCAGGCAGTTTGCCAATTCCAGTGATTATTTCTTTATCGGGCGGCACCTGAATTACCCGATCGCACTTGAAGGTGCCCTTAAACTCAAAGAGATATCCTATATCCATGCCGAAGGGTATGCTGCAGGAGAACTAAAACACGGACCTCTTGCACTGCTTATAAACAAGACGCCTGTTGTTGCAATTGCTACGAAAGGGCATACATACGATAAGATACTAAGCAATATCAAGGAAGTTAAGGCGCGAGATGCTGTTGTGATCGCCGTGGCTGATGAGGATGATACTGAGATCGAGAAATACGTGGATGTCGTGTTGAGAGTACCGAGATCGCATGTTTTGCTTTCCCCGATCCTATCTTCCGTTGTCCTGCAACTGCTTGCATATTATACGGCGCTTGAGCGCGGATGTTCGATCGATAAGCCGCGTAATCTTGCAAAGAGTGTGACTGTGGAATGATATTACAGCGATCATAAAGTTCTAAAATATGGAGATTTTTATGAAATTATTCGGTTCATCAGGGATTCGGGGAATTACAAACAAAGAGGTGACTGTTGACCTTGCATTAAAGGTCGGGCTTGCACTTGGGGGTACAAAGAAAAGTGCTGTTATCGGCAGGGATCCCCGCATTGCAGGTGAGATGATTGAGCATGCGCTAATATCTGGTATGGTTTCAGCAGGATGCGATGTTATGCGTATTGGCCTTGTTACGACCCCTACGCTTGCACATGCTGCGCGAAACTTTGATTGCGGTGTGATGGTTACAGCATCCCACAATCCTTCGGAGTATGTGGGTATCAAGTTATGGAATCCTGACGGGATGGCGTTTGATTCGACGCAGCAGGAAGAGATAGAGGAAGCGATAGCGTTAGCAAGAAATTTAAATCATGTTGAATGGAACCGCATTGGAAGTATTACCACAGGTAACAATGCTGTGCGTGAACATTTAGAGATGATCCTGCACAATGTTAAACAGGTAAAGGTAATGGTGGATATGAAGGTAAAACCTGCGTCCCTGCGTGTTGTTCTCGACTGCGGCTGCGGTGCCGGTGGAACTATTACCCCATACCTTCTGCGTGAGATGGGGTGTGATGTCATAACACTCAATGCGCAGCCAGATGGTTATTTTCCTGCACGTAACCCCGAACCCAATGATGCGAATCTCGGGTTGCTGAAAAGGGCGGTAAAGGAATTTGACGCAGATCTTGGTATTGCACAGGATGGAGATGCTGACAGGATGATGGCTGTGGATGAGAACGGCGTTTTTGTCACCGGGGATGAGATGCTTGCCATCTTTGCCGGATACGAATGCAAAGCCGGCGGGACGCTGGTTGTGCCTGTTGATACATCCATGACAGTTGATGACGCGCTGCCGGATTCCAGTGTTATCAGGACAAGGGTTGGTGATGTGTATGTCGCCGAGGAGATTAAACGAACAGGGGCTGATTTTGGAGGTGAGCCTTCTGGTAGCTGGATATTCCCTCGGATTTCATACTGCCCGGATGGAATATATGCCGCAGCACGGCTTATTGGGATCGTACAGGATACCGGACTAAGTGAACTCAGGAAAAGGCTGCCGCAATATCCAACAAAACGCGGTACTGTTGTTTGTGATAATGAAAAAAAAGGGCATGTGATGAATGTGGTAAGGTCAGAACTGGAAACATTTGGCACGATCACTGATATTGATGGCGTGCGCGTTGAGATGGATGAGGGATGGTTACTTGTGCGCCCATCGGGAACTGAGCCCAAAATACGCATAACTGCGGAGGCAAGAACCTGTGTGGATGAGTTATATTATGTAGGCGAAGAAATTGTAAAGGAGGCTCTCGTATGAAAGCAGTGATACTTGTTGCAGGCGAAGGGACACGAATGCGTCCTTTGACGACCACGCGCCCAAAGGTAATGCTTCCGATTGCCAGCAAGCCGATACTTGAACATATTGTGGACGCTGCTGTGGATGCCGGTATTGATGAGTTTGTTTTCATTACAGGATATTTTGAGGATTCAATAAAAGATCACTTCAAAGACGGGAAAAAATGGGCAGGAGATATAAAAATTGAGTATGTACATCAGGCACAGTTGCGCGGAACAGCAGATGCTATCGGCTGCGCGCGTGATCATGTGGATGGACGTTTTGTTGTGTTGAATGGTGATGTGCTGGTCAGTTCCGATTATCTCAAGAACCTCATCTTAAGAGACGAGGATGTGGTACTTACTGTGAAGGAAGTTGAGAATCCATCGGATTTCGGGGTCATCGAAGGCGAAGGCGGGAAAGTTATAAAGATAATAGAAAAGCCGGAAGTTCCACAAACTAATCTTGCCAATGCCGGAATCTATCTTTTCACAGATTCGATATTTGAGTTCATAGACAAAACAACATTGTCAAAGAGGGGAGAGCTGGAGATAACAGATTCCCTGCAAATGTTGATAGATAGTGGTGCAGATGTGGGCTACGAGATCCTTGAACATGATTGGATCGATGTTGGACGACCGTGGGATATGCTGGATGCGAATGAACTCTTGCTTCAGGATATAAAAGCAGATTGTAAGGGATTAGTGGAGCCGAATGCGACACTGATAGGCGAAGTTGTTGTCGGGGAGGGAACACTCATTCGTAATGGTGCTTATATTATAGGTCCTGTTGTGATTGGAAATGATTGCGACATCGGTCCTAATTGTTTCATCCGTCCGTCAACTTCGATCGGGAACGGGGTACGCATAGGAAATGCGGTTGAGGTCAAAAACAGTATTGTTATGGATAATACCAATATTGGTCACTTGAGTTATATTGGTGACAGCATTATCGGTCAGGGGTGCAATTTAGGTGCCGGTACGAAGGTTGCGAACCTCCGGCATGACGGGAAGAACATAAGAGTCACGTTGGAGTATAAGTTCCTGGACTCCGGGCGCCGTAAACTTGGGGTTATCATGGGCGACGGCGTGCATACTGCGATCAATACCAGTATAAATGTCGGGACTGTGATAAAGAGTGGCGGTTTCACAAAACCCGGGGAAGTTGTTAGATAGTCATGTTGTCAATAATCTCCCCGCCGCACAGGGAACAGCTTTAATTTATACTCCGTGATGTATGTTCGTTCTCACATATTGAAAACTGATCAGTTCATGAACATAAGTATATACCATGAATAACATACAAAAATAAATCACATCCGCAATAGGAGATACATTTTATATGCAACAGGACATTGGAACGATAATAAGCAAGGGATTTACTACCTGGACGCGCAATCTTAACATTAGTCTGCCGATTATATTAAATTTCGGAATCAGTGTTTTATTGATTATGGTAACCTTCGTTGCTTTTGTGGTTTTTTTTGTTATGCCGAAATTTCCAGCTATGGACCTTGATCCTGCAAACATTTTGCCTGAACATATGATTGGTATATTGTCGTCCGTTGTTGTTGACAATATAATAATAATCATTGCAGGATTTATTGTGATTATGGTTTTAATTACGTTTATTGAATCATACTTTCTAGCAGGTGCGATTGGCATGGCAAAAATTGCTATGAAAACAGGGGATACACATCTTAGCGACATGTATCTCTACGGGAATAAAAATGCTGTGAACCTATTCTGGACAAATATACTGATTATGTTGATTATATTTGCAGGGATTATATTTGTCGTGCCCGGAGTACTTGTAATGGGAAACCTCAATGAAATTTTATCAAATCCTGATGAAACAGCAGGAAGTTTAATCCTGTTTTTAATAGGTTTTTTGGTATGGATATTTTATATTATGATTGTAACTATAATCCTATCGATTGTCAAGTTTGCTCTTGTTGTGGAAAATCTTGATCCGATAAGTGCACTGGAAACAGGATATAAGTTTTTTATGAACAATAAATTAGATGTTTTACTCATGTGGTTGATATTGATCGCAATATCATTATTTTTTAGTATCATTTCCGAAAGCATAAGTTCGGTGCCTGTACTCTCTACACTCTGGACATTTATCAATGTTGTACTCTCAATTGTAATTATTCCAACCCTCACAATTGTCTGGTGGACACGCCTATACCTGATAAGAACTGGTAGAAAAATATATGATACGGCTGAAATGTATGATGATTATTAATTTTTTGTATTTGTTTAGCGATTTTTGACGCCGAAGTAATCCTATGGAGGTTTCGCATTCCCAAATCACTGGCGTGAACGATGACGTTTTCGGGGTATTTCAACTTATATAACAAATGTGGGCAACGTAGCATAGCGTTTTTACGCACCAATGTTGTTAAAAATGTTACGTTTTGTTCGACCGATATGTATGTGAATATTATATTATGTCTGGAATCACCGCCTGCGGCGGTATTGCTGCGCGTGATATTGCAGTATGGGTTGTGCATCGGGATTTTATCGAAACCATCTATACAAATACAATTATACAAATACAATTTTTTTAATTTGTAACAATTCATCTATACATAAACGCCATGGTTAGATGTAATATTCTTAAAATCGATGGATAGTAATTCAGTATTAAAAACGAATAAATGTTATAACCCGTATACAAATATGCGGATTTTTGCAATCGGTTCCTGAACAAATCAATCATCTGTTTTTTTTGTTTATATCCTCAAGCGCCCCTGTTCATCAATTTCCCCACAGGCGATCCGTGTTGATGATATCGGCATTTTATCATCTGCCATTACGTATTCAATATTAATGATCTTAATAGGGCTGCGCCCATCCTGCTCTCTCAACTCATTTATTATAAGAGCAACCGGAAATGTTTCAGGTGATACCACTATGTAATCAAAATCATCGGTAAGGGTCGTACCATATGGGTCTGTCAGTTCCACGACAAGGTACTGTTTATCCGAAAAACCAAGACTTTCGATATAATACAAAATTTTCTTTTTGCGTACCTGATAATCACCCACATCACGACTGCGCTGCCGTGCCATTTTGTTAGAGGTAAGCCCTATATAAACCTCTCCGCCGGCTGCCAGTTCGAAGGCTTTTTTGATAAGGACTTTGTGACCTTCATGAAGATATTCGAAAGTTCCACCTACTGCGACTTTTATCATGATTGGAAATGGGAGCCAAGTAAAATAAGTGTTTTGTTGCCCGGTGTTATCCTGTAAATATGAGTTCATCAGCATCGGACGACACATAATACTTTCACATTGCTTGCCTCATTTATATATACTCGCAAAACTATATGATCATAATAAATTGTACACCTTAACTAACCATGTGTACCAAGAGGAGTTACTGAAAATGTCTGAAATATTTTTAGAAGAGTTGCCGGGCGTTGGTCCGGCAACGGCAGAGAAGTTAAAAGAAGCGGGCTTCAATACAATTGAAGCGGTTGCAGTAGCATCACCTGCAGAACTTGCAAACACTGCCGAGATAGGAGAGTCAACAGCATCAAAGATCATCAATGCTGCGCGCCAGTCTGCTGATATTGGCGGATTTGAAACAGGAGATATGGTTCTTGAGCGCAGGAAACTTATCGGAAAACTCTCAACAGGATGTGTTGAGTTTGACGAGATGATGGGCGGTGGAATCGAATCACAGGCAATAACAGAGATGTATGGCGAGTTCGGTTCAGGAAAAACACAGATCGCGCACCAGCTTGCTGTTAATGTGCAGCTTCCAAAGGAACAGGGAGGACTGGCTGGTTCCGTGATAATGATCGATACGGAAAACACATTCAGGCCGGAGCGGATAAAACAGATGGTTGAAGGTTTGTCGGAAAGAAATGGTGTTGATTACGATCATGAGGAATTCCTTAAAAATATCCATGTGGCACGTGCATATAATTCAAATCACCAGATACTTCTTGTAGATTCAGCATCAGAACTCGCAAATGAACTCAAAGACACTGATAAACCTGTGCGACTATTGATCGTGGATTCGTTGACAGCGCATTTCAGGGCAGAGTATGTTGGAAGGGGTACACTTGCAGATAGGCAGCAAAAGCTCAACAAACACCTGCATGGTATCCAGCGATTCGGTGACCTCTATAATACAGTATCTATTGTTACAAATCAGGTCATGTCAAAACCCGATGCATTTTTCGGTGACCCGACAAAACCAATCGGCGGCCATATACTCGGGCATACCTCTACATTCAGGCTTTATCTTAGAAAATCAAAAGGCGACAAGAGGATTGTACGTCTTGTGGATTCCCCGAATCTTCCGGACGGGGAAGCAATAATCTCTGTCACAACCGGAGGGTTGGTTGACCAATAGTCTAATTAAATTGCACTATGGCATCAACAACTCATAGACATAGCCCGATTATAAAAGTAGGTGACAATCAGTATGAACAAAAAAACACATCTGGTTTTGGTAATTATAATTATAATTACAATTACTGTTTTTTAGGGTAATGGCTGCATTGATCCGGCTGAACCAAGAATTGACGATGATAAAATAATCATACTGGTTAGTATATTGCCGCAGGCTGATTTTGTAGAGCATGTCGGTGGCGACAAAGTAAATGTCATTGTTATGATACCGCCTGGTGCAAACCCTGCCACTTATGAGCCGACTGCAAGTCAGTTAAAATCAGCAAGTAATGCTGCTATGTATGTTAAAGTAGGTTCAGGTCTTCCATTTGAAGAAGTATGGCTAGATAATATAGGTTCTGCAAATCCGGATATTCTGATAGTTAATACATCAGAAGGTGTAGATCTAATTTCAGGTGACCCGCATATATGGTTATCTCCCCGTTCGGTTATGGTTCAGGTGGAGAATATTTATAAAGGCCTGATTCAGGTGGATGCTGCAAACAGGGAATACTATTACCAGAACAAAAATGATTACATACAAAATCTGCAAGTCCTTGATAACGACATAAACGAATCGCTATCAGGGTTTGAGGATCGTACCTTTATGGTATTTCACCCCTCATGGGGCTATTTTTCACGTGATTACAACCTGACGATGATAGCAGTTGAAATCGAGGGCAAAGAACCAAGTGCAGGAGATCTGGCACGCCTGGTTGAAACTGCTAAAAAGAACAATATCACGATAATCTTTGTCCAGCCACAGTTTAGCACAAAGAGTGCTAAGGTGATTGCAAATGAAATCGGGGGAAGTGTAGTGATGGTAGACCCTCTGCCACAAGATTATATAACAAATCTACGCATAGTTCCAAATACATTTGCTCAAAACATGGCATAAACATGAATGACAAGGTTATCGAACTTAAGGATGTCTGGGTATATTACGACAGAATAACCATACTTGAAAGTGTAGATCTTGTAGTGGAACCGCATGATTTTCTGGGTATAATAGGACCCAACGGCGGTGGAAAGAGTACTTTACTCAAGGTTATACTAGGACTGATAAAACCCGGCAAGGGAATGGTCAGGGTTCTGGGTGATACACCCAGGCGAGCGAGAAGAGACATTGGATATCTCCCCCAGTACAGCATTATTGATATGGATTTCCCTATGAGCGTATGGGATGTGGTTTTGACCGGCCGTCTTGGTCACACAGGCCTGTTTAAACGATATAGTGAGGATGACAAAAAGGCGGCTTACAATGCTCTTTTGGAAGTAAGCATGCTTGATTATAAGAACCGGCAGATCGGGAAACTATCAGGAGGGCAAAGGCAAAGGGTTTTTATTGCCAGGGCACTTGCGGGCGAACCAAAACTCATCCTTCTGGATGAGCCTACAACAGGCATAGATTCGATCGCAAAGGAAGAGTTCTATGAATTGCTTAATAAACTAAAAGAAAAGATGGCGATTGTCATGGTATCGCATGATATCAGTGCCGTTTCTATTTATGTGGACAAAATAGCCTGTTTAAATCACAGGTTATTCTATCACAACTCTAAAGAACTAACATCAGGGGACCTTGAAGCCGCTTACCAATGTCCTGTGGAATTGATCGCCCATGGCGTTCCTCACAGGGTATTGAAGATGCATTAAGATGTTACCATATAATCACTAAAAGGACATTTATATGTTGGAACTTTTACAGTATGAGTTCGTAAGAAATGCCATCGCAGCCGGTATACTTGCCAGTATTGCCTGCGGCATTATAGGGGTTTATGTGGTTGTTAAGCGAATTGTTTTTATCAGCGGCGGCATTGCTCATGCTTCGTTTGGCGGCATCGGGCTTGGATACTATCTTGGTATCAATCCGATTCTTGGTGTGCTGCCTTTTAGCATTGCTTCGGCACTCAGCATGGGCTGGGTGAGCAAACACTCAAAATTACCGGAAGATACTGTCATCGGGATATTATGGGCATTGGGGATGTCCATAGGAATTATACTTGTCAGTTTAACGCCGGGCTATGCTCCCGACCTTATGACATACCTATTTGGAAATATCCTGACTGTGCCGTTTTCGGATATAGTCCTTATGTTGATACTGGATGCAATTATTATTTTAGTGGTATATTTGTTTTATAAGGAATTTCTGGCACTGTGTTTTGATGAGGAATTTGCAATTGCGCGCGGAGTTTCTGCACAAAACCTGTATCTTGTCCTGTTATGTCTTATTGCTCTTACTGTTGTGGTATTGATACGGGTTGTCGGTGTTATCTTAGTCATAGCCCTGTTGACGATCCCTGCGGCACTGAGTCGTCAGTTCACATCGAATCTTAAAAAAATGATGCTTATTTCGGTAATATTCGGTGCGGTTTTTAGCAGTGGTGGGATATGGTTGTCATATATGTTTGATGTACCATCAGGAGCTACTATCGTTCTTGTTATGTCTGTTGTGTATTTGTTGTATTCACTTGTAAAAAGCATTGGCAATCGAGGTGATAATTAAGCCAGATAACCATGAAAACGGCTGCTGACAAGGATCATAAAAAACTTAAGCGGTATTGAAGGAAACTTTCACATACCATTCTATAGAAGAGGAAGAGCAAGTAATCGTTCTTCTTTATTAGTTTACCGATTTTTGAC
>JAUVKD010000210.1 GCA_030596385.1 Methanosarcinaceae archaeon
GGAGATATAAAATTATTAAAGGTATGATGCTTGCAAGCGCTGCTAATGCTATAGGAGTTGTAAAAGGCATTACAACCGCCTCCTGCTGAGTGTTTCGAAGAATGCATCAAACACAGGTACATCTGTCGTAAAAGTGTAGAACTCGGCACCTGCGCGTGTGCAGGTTTCTCGTATGCTGCTAATATGATCTTCAAGGTGTTTCTGGTATTTTATCTTGAAATCCTTGCTCACATAAGTTTTTAACTCATTGCCTGTCTCCAGGTCAACGAGTTTGGAATGCCCGTGTATTGTGAGATCGCGCTCACTGCGATCAAGTACCTGAATGAGTATAAGGTCATGGTCTGCAAGTCTTCGCACTGCGGCTTTGATAGATTCAACATCGTCCATGAAATCCGAGATGATAACAACAAGCGAACGTGAACGTATCATACGCCCGTAATTTAGAATAGATTCATTTATCGCAGTTTTGCCTCCAAGTTCAGTATCTCCCAGATGATCAATAGTGCGTATAAGGTGCTGCCTGCCACGGCGGGGTTTTGTGATATCGACATTTTCAGCAAATGTTGATATTGCGAACATATCATTGTCCTTTGTGACAAGATACGCAAAACCTGCGGCAAGCATGGCAGAATATTCGAATTTTGACACCATATTACTTGAATAGTCCATGCTATTACTGGCATCAAGCAGGATATGGGTCGTCAGAGACTTATCTTCCTCAAACTGCCGCACATACAATTTTTCCGAACGGGCATACACGTTCCAGTCAATTGATTTCAGTTCATCTCCGGGATTGTATTCCCTATATCCGATGTTATCAATACCGTGTCCACTATGAATGGAACGCCGGCTGCCTGCCTAGGCAGTAGAGATCCGTTTCCTGACCATGAAAGTAAAGCGGTCAAGTTGCCTGAAAAAATCAATGTCAATCCGGTGTTTTTTATCGTTCATTGAAGTTGATAAGTTTGTGTGTTTTTATTAATAACAGTGTCTGCGACTAAATTCAAAATTAGCCGCAAGATACATTCATCTTTCTTCGATTGAATGCCTGTCTGCCTGTCTGTCTGCCTGCCTACATACCTACCTGACAAGTATAGACAGGTAAGTGTGGATAAATGCAGATTAGCGAAGATTTTGATATGGTTATTTTACCTACAAAAGCAAATCTTTTATGACCTGGTCCTTTGATACACCCTGCCTTTCCGATTCGAATGTAAGGATAATCCTGTGCCGGAGTATCGGATATGCCATAGCATTAATGTCTTCGTTGCTTACAAAATCTCTGCCTTGAATAAACGCACGTGCTTTTGCGGCAATTATTAATCCGATCGATGCTCGTGGGGATGCGCCGTATTCTATTTGCTTGCTCCCTGTACGCGTGTTCATTACTATCTTAATCGCGCGCATTTTTAAATCATCAGCTATCGGCACGTCACGGACAAGTTTCTGAAGTACCAGCAATGTGTTTTTATCTATTACCTTGTTGACTTGCATTGATCCTGATTTAGTATAGCGGTTCACTATCTCATATTCATCCTCCAGTGTCGGGTAATCCACCAGTATTTTAAACAGGAACCTGTCAAGTTGCGCTTCCGGTAGTGGGAATGTACCTTCCATTTCAATTGGATTTTGTGTTGCGAGTATAAAAAAAGGTCTGTCCAGTGAAAACGTTTCATTGCCTGCTGTGACCTGTTTCTCCTGCATGGCTTCAAGCAGGGCGGATTGGGTTTTCGGAGAGGCACGATTTATTTCATCCGCAAGTACAATGTTCGCAAAGACTGGTCCGGCTTCGAACTTGAATTCTTTTATTCCGCTTCTCTCCTCTATTATGTATGTACCTGTGATATCAGCGGGCATAAGGTCGGGTGTACACTGTATCCTGCTAAACTTTAGGTCCATTGTCTTTGCAATCGTTGATATGGTAAGGGTTTTCCCGAGTCCCGGATTACTCTCAACAAGTGCGTGTCCGTCAGAGAGTATTGCAATGATTATTTGCTCAACTACTTCCTGCTGACCGACTATGACCTTGCCTATCTCATCAAAAAGTGCATTAAATATATTATTGGAATTGTGATATGTTTGTGATATTTCGTCTGAATTCATGTAATCTTCTCCTTCTCCTTGCCATTGTTACTGTCATTGTTTTGTTTATTTACTTTTGTCCTCATATTTATTTTCTTTATTTTCATCTTTCGGTAAATTGTATTCTATCATGCCTATGAGTCGTTATTGATATTATTGGATCTGCCAGTCCACCAGTTATTACTGTGCCATTTTCTCAAAATATGCTTTTATCATATTGCTGTAACCTTCAGGCAAACTTTCGTAGTAAGCCTGGGATGATGTCACATTGATATCATATGCGGATGAGCGTTTAAAGTCCTCAGTTCGTATCTCGCCTTCTTCATTACTGGAAAAACCTATTCCTGCACCCGGTGGAAGTGCAAGGTCTATCTCCTTTCCCTCGATCACGATTATCGCAGGTTCGCCAAAGAGATTTTCGCTGCCGTCATCGCCACTTTCGCTATCCACTTCATCTTCCGGTAACAGCCCCTGTGTTTTTTCCTCTTCTTCTTGCATTAATGGAAGATTTTCAATCATCCGTTTCAGGTCTTCAGGTGTGTTCATCCTGTGGTCAGAACTCGTCACATACGTAAATAATGAAGATGTGACCACAAATGCGATGATGCAAAAAGCAAGTCTCTTTTTGTTTAAAAATGAGGATGAACTGACCGTTGTAGTATCGAGAAGGACATTGTTTAGA
>JAUVKD010000006.1 GCA_030596385.1 Methanosarcinaceae archaeon
AAGCATATAATGTCATAAAATTATCACGAAATATCAAAACAACAAGCCTTCGCTTGTATGCGTTTATTAGCATAACGGGAATTGCTGCCACATGAGATGAAAATACCGCCACATTTCCATACACACAGCACCTATTTCATAAGAATATCCGAAACCAGCTTTGCACCATCCCCTTCTCCAATTACAGTAACTATGTCATATAATTCCAAAACCAGATTACCGTGTGCTATAATCGATTGATCATTTCTCCTGACCATAATCAACAGGCTATTATCAGGAAGTGAAAGTTCCTTTATGGATTTTCCGACGACCTTTGGATTTGTGACCTTTATTTCCAGGATCTCACCTTCATCCCCGACTTCACACATAGAGAACATACTGGGCCTGCCAACCATGTTATCAAGAACTAATGCAGTGGTCATTGCAGGGCTCATGGAACGGATCCCCAGATCCCAAAATGCATGCATATTGTCAATATTGTTCACTCTTGCAACCAGTTGCTCTTCCTTAAATCCAAATTTGCTTTTTGCTATCTGGCATACAAGGAGATTTGTATTATCCTGATCTGTGGTGCTTACTACATATTTTGCATGCTCGATCCCTGCCTTTTTCAAAACATTGATATCCCCTGCATCACCGTGTATAGCCCGGATTCCCAGTTTCAACAAATTCTGGCAATTCTCATCAGATGTATCGACCACCACAACATTCTCACCGCGCTTCTCAAAACGCGCGGCTAATGTACGGCCTACTTCGCCGCCTCCGACTATTATAATTTCCATCGGTATCACTCCTAATAAATTTGCAGCATGCTTTGAAAGAGTACCTGTCAAAACTACCGTAATAATAACTGTAAGAAACATGAGACCAACAAGTGTTTGTCCACCGGCGATTCCCAGTAAATCGAGTTTGAGCGCGAAATACGTTGCAATCGATGCAGGAACTACACCCCTCGGACCTATGAAAGAAATAAAGAGTTTCTCATGCGTACTGATACGCGCACCCGTTGTAGAAACAAATACTGCAATCGGTCGAACCAGAACAACAAGCAGGAACACAATAACCATTCCATCTGTACCTATTAATGCAATGTCATCAAATCTCAGCATTGATGCAAGAAGGATGAAAATTAAAGACAGCATTATGAAAACAAGATCTGACTTAAACTCCTTTATCGTTTGCTTGTACGGCGTCTTGGACGTACCCATAATAACACCAAAAATCGCAACAGCCAATATCCCTGATTCATTTCCAAACGACTCCGAAATCACGTAAGTCGCGAGAACCAGTGCCAGTGTGATCATTCGGGCTGTTTGGTCGGTAACCACAGGACCCTTTGTTAATAATCTGTCCAGTACTACGCCACCGGTCACACCCATTAAAATACCGATTAACAAACGATATACAATAAATCCAATCGCTTCTATACCTGACAACTGTGATACTATCCACTCAAACACCATTGCTGCTAATATCACACTTGCCGCATCATTTAGCACACCTTCAAGTTCCAGCACCTTGCTCACTTTATGGTTTATGTGCAAATTCCTGACTATTGGCGTTATCACGGTTGGACCGGTTGCTGTCACCAGTGCTCCGAAAAGAGCCGCAAGTTTGATATCGACATCAAGTAACAGGTAAGTTAATAGCGTAGCACTTATAAAAGTGATCAATACACCAATTGTCGTGAGTTTCAAAATACTTTTCTGGATGGTTCTTATTTGCTTGATATCAATATGTAACCCACCATCAAAAACAATGATCGCAACAGAAAATGAAACGATCGCTGTCAAACCGTCCCCCAGCATTGCGGGATCAAGAAGGTTGAGCACCTCCGGTCCTATAAGCACACCTTCTATTAACAAAAACACAATGACAGGAATGTTATAAATATGACTGAAAAAACGTGCTACAAGCCCCAGCCCCAGTACAGATACAACCAATTTTAACAGATATATCGAATCCACTATCACTCCTCTTGTTACATATAGTGACACAAACTCTTACAATGGTTTAAGAATTATAAGGTTACAATTTCTAAATATTAGTATAAGTATAAAATCATATGCAACTTTTCTTTCAATTTAAAAAAACGATATCTATTGAGTCAAGTATTGCGACAGCACACCCGGATGCAGCAGAAACGCAGGATAGTAATTAAGACATATAAAATGCCATAAATACCAATTTGTCTAAAAATTGTAACCTCATTGTGATGTGCTAAATAATAAAGTATTCATATTAATTAATACTAATACTAAATACATAACACAATATATAAATAACATCAAAAAATATTGCAGACTATGTGCTCTACAAACACAGGATCTATGCTTGAGACCGCCATCCGGTTTCATGGGCATCAGTGCCCCGGACTTGCAATTGGAACACGTGTCAGTGAAATAGCATTGCGTGAACTCGGAAAACCTGCTAAGGACGAAGAGATGTTTGCAATTGTCGAAAACAATTCATGCGGTGTGGATGCTATTCAGGTACTCACAGGCTGTACATTTGGTAAAGGAAACCTGATCTTTAACGACTTTGGTAAATCTGTTTATACTTTTATGAATCGTAAAAACCAGAAAGCATTGAGGATATCAATCAGAAAAGATGCTGTTCAAATGAATAATGAACATCTGGACCTCTTTGCCAGAATCAAGGATAAAACGGCAACTGAAGCTGAAATAGATATATTCAGTCAGATGCACATCAAGAAGAGTAATGAGATAATGGACCTGCCTGAAAAGGATCTTATGATAATCAAAGAAATTGACCTTAAACCCCTGCCAATGGCGCGTATCCATGAATCCATGGAGTGTACCATATGCGGCGAATCTGTGATGGAAACAAGAGTCATGCTTTTAGGCGGTGCATACCATTGCATTCCCTGTTTTGAAAAATTGACCGAGACATCTGTGCGAAAATAATGAAATCATTGAATTTAAACTTTGAATTTATTCAATTCTAAACTTTAAATCATAGGTTGTAATATATAAATTAGAGATACTACTATAAAAGTTATAGATAGTAAAATAAAAATCAGAGAATACATACATTAAATTTATGAAAATAATCGGAAGATAAAACATGACTGGCATAAAACAAAAATTGATATTATCCTTGATTATTTGTCTGTGCATGTTTTCATCCACAGCAGGTGCCGTGGCCGAAAAAGAGATCAGGATATCAGATAAGACCGGTGATTGGGGGCATCCATCCCCATATCTGGCATATTCCCGGGGACCCGGGTATATAAGAATGCACTTTATCTTCGATACTCTTGTATGGAAAAATGAAACCCCGGACATAATGCCTTTGCTGGCGGAAGAGTGGGAATATATTTCCGAAGAGAATACTTATGTCTTCAATCTGGTTAAAAATGCAAAATGGCATGACGGAGAGCCGGTTACTGCCAGGGATGTTGCATTTACCATCGAGTACATGAAAGAGCATCCGTATGGTTGGGTTGTTCTTAACAGCGTGGACCGGGCAGAAGCGATCGATGAGCACACTGTTAAGATCTACATGAGTAATCCATACGCACCCTTTATGGAGGACATTGGTGGCACAATGCCGATATTGCCTGAACATATCTGGAAGGATGTCGAAAATCCGATGGATTATGTGGAACCTGGTGCATTCATCGGGTCCGGACCCTTTAAGTACATTGATTTTAACAAGGAGCATGGTACCTATCAGTATGAGGCATTCGATGAATATTATCTCGGAAAACCGTTTGTTGACAGTTTGATCTTTGTAAAAAACGGAGATACCCAGATGGCACTGCAGCGCGGTGAAGCCGACTTTGCACCAATAACACCGGAGATGGTTGAAACATTCAGAGAGGATGGCTTTACCGTTATTGCAGGTCCTCATTACTGGAATAAAAAACTGATGATAAACCATAACAAGGAGCCTCTCGATAACATTGTATTCAGGCAGGCATTAGCTTATGCGATCGACCAGGACGAGTTTGTGGATAAATCACTCAGGGGTCATGGAAAAGCAGCCAGTTACGGATTAATATCATCGGAAAGCCTGTGGGCAGGTCCGGATGTTCCGGATTATCCTTATGATCCTGATAGGGCAAAGGAATTGATAACCTCACTTGGCTATGAATGGAAGAATAATATTTTCACCAAAAATGGCGAGCCCCTGAAACTTGATGTTCTGCGCTCCATGATCGGTATAGGAGGACAGACCATACCTGACCGAGATAGTGAAATATTGAAAAACCAGCTCGAAAAGGTAGGGATACAGATAAACCTGATATCACTTGAACCGAAAATTGTAGATAATAAGGTAATAAACTGGGAATTCGAGCTTGCGATCTCCGGGCACGGAGGCATTGGAGGCGATCCAAAGATCCTCTATGATATGACCGTACAGGTTCCGGAAACAAAAGCAAGTCCGAACACTGCCAGATACAATAAGAGCGAAGAGCTAAACAGGCTGCTTGATGATCTGATCCATGAAATGGATCCGGCAAAAAGACGGGAAGCAGTATTTGAAGCCCAGAACATCTATGCCAGGGAACTTCCGGCAATTTCACTATATTACCCAACCGGTTATTATGCCTACGACCCTGATGCCGGAGTTGAATGGTTCTACACGGTTGGAGGAGTCTCCAAAGGTATACCGATCCCACAGAACAAACTTGCCCTGATAAGACCGAATGCACAAAAAAGCGCTGATATGGAAGAGATTTCAGAAACTGCCATGCAGACTGAAAAACCTGCATCCAAAACCCCGATTACGCCATCTTCGGCGGTATTCGCAATACTTTCTGCATTTTACATAAAACGGTCGAAACGGTCAGGAAGGATAATTTAAGCCATGATGCGCAGCAGGAAGGTAAAAATAGTAACGGTCTATTTGCTGACCATCTTTTTCCTTCTTTTTTTCAATTTTTTACTCCCGCGCCTGCTACCTGGAGATGCTATACTGGCAATGTATAGTGGTTCGGAGATACTGGTCACCGAGGAAATGTATAGCGAACTTGTCAAACTTCATGGGCTTGACAGGCCGCTCCATGAACAATTTATCACATATCTTATTCAGCTTGCACACGGAGATCTTGGATATTCTTATATAGCCCATGCATCCACAACCGATCTCATTATGAATGCATTGCCCTGGACACTGCTGCTGGTATTTACCTCGTTTATCCTGTCAGCCGCATCCGGGATCGTACTTGGTGTGGAGAGTTCATGGAGGCGGGGCGGGCGAATCGATAAATTGTTACTTGTTTTCATGCTGCTTATCGATGGAATTCCATCTATTGCAATTGGTATTCTCTTTCTTACAATATTCAGTTTGTACTGCGGATGGTTTCCAACCGCAGGTGCTGTGACCCCATATTCAAATTTAGTGGGTCTGGCATACCTATGGGATATGCTCCTACACCTGGCACTACCGCTTGCAACACTCACACTTTCCCAAATTCCAGGGGATTATCTCCTGATCAGGAACAGCATGGTGCTCACGATATGTGAGCCTTTTGTGCTAACAGCCCGTGCAAAAGGCCTGAAGAAATATAAAATAAAGTATTTTCATGCTGCAAGAAATGCAATACTTCCGTTTTTTACGCGTATCGGCATAAGACTTGCGTATGTTATAACAGGTGTACTTTTTATAGAAACGATCTTTGCATATCCGGGTCTGGGGTTGTTGACATACGAGGCAATATCAAACCGTGACCTGCCCCTGATGCAGGGAATTCTCACGGTATCAGTACTTCTGGTGCTCCTGATAAATATACTGATAGATCTGCTATACAAAAAGATCGATCCGAGGGTTGAATATGCATATTAGGTCATTACACCAATTTAAAAAGAACAGGATCGGTATGACCGGACTTGCAATATTGTCGTTCCTCTTAATAACAGCAGTCTTTGCTCCTGTTCTCGCGCCACATAATCCATGGGATTATTCATTTAACTGCTTTCAGTCGCCCTCAAAAGAACATCTACTCGGGACTAATGATATTGGTTATGATATATTCAGCGAACTGCTGTGGGCACTTCGAACGTCGGTGCTTTTCGGAATTTCGGTTGCAGCTATTGCATGCACTATTGGGATATTAACAGGCGTTTCCGCCGCACTGGTCGGCGGTTTATACGATGCTATTATCATGAGGATCGCAGATGCGTTACTTGCAATACCTTCAATCCTGATATTGATACTGATTGCAGCTTACTTTATGCCTTCAACTTTCGTTTTGATCATCACGCTCTCTCTTATCACATGGCAGACCGTTGCAAGGGGAATTCGGGCCCAAACGCTTTCATTGAAGACAAAACTCCATATAAAAGCAGCCAGAAATATGGGTGCATCAACTTTCTACATTATGCACAAACACATCATACCCGAACTTTTTCCCCTGTGTGCAATAGGTTTTGTCACAAAAGCGCGGATTGCAGTATTCATGGAAGCCGGACTCGCATTTCTTGGAATATTCGATCCGACCACAAAAAGCCTCGGGATTATGATGAGTTATGCAATGCGCTACTTGTATCTGGATGTATGGTTCAACTGGTTGTTTCCCCCGGTTATATCACTTTCAATGCTTATCATTTCACTTGCTTTTATAGCCTATGCAATAGAGGAAATATTCGATCCGAGACTTAAGGTGAGATAATGTCACTAATATTTAAGAATCTGAATGTAAAATACGGAATATCCGATATATCTGTAGATACTGGTATGGATGATAGTACGTGTATAGACGGTGATACTGATACGGGCACTGTTACTGGTGCCACCATTGGTACAATAACTGCACTGGACAATATATCGCTGGAAATAAATAAAGGGGAATGTGTTGCTGTGGTCGGTGAGTCGGGTTCGGGAAAATCCACGCTCTCACTTGCATCTATGAAACTATTGGCTCCAAACGCTCTGGTATCGGGACAGATATTCCTTGATGGCATGGATATATCAAACCTAAATGACAAAGAAATGGAAAAGATCAGGTGGAATAAGATCTCCATTGTGTTCCAGAATTACGGGGATGTATTAAACCCGGTTCACAGGGTTATTGACCAGGTTGCCGAACCACTTATCAAAAATGGGGAATCCTCCTCTGCTGCACAAAGTAAATCCCGGGAAATGCTTGACTACCTGAAGATCAAGAAAGATCGGGGCAATCTATATCCACATCAAATAAGCGCTGGTGAACGGCAGCGGGTTTTAATGGCAATGGCACTGATCACAGATCCGGATATTCTTGTAATGGATGAACCTGCTGCATCAGTGGATGCGATTACAAAATCATACCTTGCAGTGGTGATCAAACAGCAGGTGGATGCAGGAAAATCTGTGCTACTCATAACGCATGACCTTTCTTTTGCAACCCATTGTTCAGATCATATAGCTGTGCTTTATTTTGGCAGGATACTCGAATTACTGCCGTCCCGGGAATTGCTTGATGCGCCGCGTCACCCGTATACACGTGCACTTGTACGCTCGTTTCCGATTATAGGGCGTGCAAAGGATCTTGCGGGTGTGAGGGGAGTACCGCCTTCCCAGATATCACGTGCAACACAAGGTTGCATCTTCCAGCAACGATGTACCCAGTCGATTGATATTTGTTCAAAATTGCAACCACAAGCAACGTCAAGAGGTAGCATGAAAAGCGAAGATCATGGTGGTGGAAGTAATGAAGATGGGTATTATGTTGTGTGCCACCGCGGAGGCATAGCGACCATGATTTCTGTGAAGAATATTTTAAAATCATATGAAAATATTGAAGTTCTAAAAGGTGTTTCGCTTGTACTTGAGGAAGGTGAGATACTTGCACTTGTTGGAGAGACGGGGTCAGGTAAGACTACACTTGCATATCTCGTTGCGGGTACGATTGAGCCTGATAGTGGAGAGATTAACTTCCGCGGAAGAGACGTTGGGAATATTGACAGAAAAGAGTTTTCAAGAATGGTCGGTCTAATTTACCAATCCCCGAGGGACTCGATAAGCCACAGGTTTACAATATTTGAAGCAATCGCAGAACCTCTCAGGATACATGGGTTATTTGATGATGGCTCTGCTAAACGGATCAAAAACGCTTTGAAAGAGGTGCAGTTACCGGATGAAGATTATTTTATACAAAAATATCCACATGAATTGAGTGGAGGCGAGTTGCAACGGGTGGCTATAGCACGGGCACTCATACTGGAACCGGATTTGCTCATAGCAGATGAGTCCACGTCCTTCCTTGATCCAAGCGTTCAGGCAAAGATCCTGAAACTTCTACTTGACCTTCAAAACGAACGGGGCATTTCCATGCTATTTGTAACGCATGATATCGGGGTTGCACGCAAGGTTAGCGATCGGATCGCAGTTCTGCATGACGGCAATATCGTGGAAAATGCCCCGTCACATTGTGTTATTGAGAATCCGCAGCATCCGTACACGAAACTTCTGATCGAAACGGTAAAAAGAGTTTGAATTATGAAAATGGCCTCTGTAGTTGCATTTGTTTGGAGTACAAAAAGTGTATTTGATTGGCTTGGTTTTATCAGATTAACACGGCACAATTCCATAATCTAGTAATTTTTCACTTTTTTTGCCGAACATACCCACTTAATTAGGTAAATACTATTTTACAATCATTCATTTTTTTGAAAACTTGATTTACTGATGATCAGGAAAGGGGGATGGTCATTTAAAAATATTCACTTTTGGATTTTACCTGCGGAAAGTGCGAGATAGGATTGGATTGCGTGTTTTTTATCTGAAATCCGGATTGTATGACATTAAAAATGAAAATTCAGAAGGATTATATGTTAATGTGACAAAGTACGATTGGTTCATATAACCCCACGAACCTCAGATATTCAGGTCTCCCAACGTTTCAATAATTCTATTCTCTAAATCAAGTATTTTCCCCTTGATCACTTCCGGATTTTCATACTCGATCTCCTCGTATTCGATCTCCTTATATTTTGAGATGCTCAGGTCATAATCATTCTCTTTTATCTCGTCAAACGGAACAAAGAAACATTTTGCTTTCCTATCTTTAAGATCGAGTTCATTCCTGCTATTGAAATTCTCAATAATATTCGGTATGTCGCCTTTTCCATCGATAAAAGTACGTTTATCGTCCAGACTGTAGCCGTCGGATGTCATGTCATAGAACCAGACTTTTTTGGTTGGTTCTCCTTTGGTGAATACCAATATGCCAGTGGATACGCCTGCATAGGGTTTGAAAACTCCGGATGGCATTGAGATAACAGCATCCAGCCGGCACTCTTCCAGCAATTTAGTACGAATCTTCTTATGGGCTTTGGAATTACCGAATAGAACCCCATCCGGCACGATCACGGCACACTTGCCGCCGCTTGAGAGGATGTTGTACATCAGTTCAAGGTAGAGGATCTCGGTTTTCTTTGTACTGATCGTGAACTGCCCGCTTATCTCGGATGCATCTATACTTCCTTTGAATGGCGGATTGGCTAACACAATATCATAGTGGTTTGCTTCGTCGTATCTGGTTGAGAGTGTGTTTATCTGTTTGATGTTTGGATTTGTGATGCCATGCATCATCAGGTTCATGAGGGAGATCCTTGTCATTGTCTGGTCAATGTCAAAACCCCAGAGCGTGTTCTCCCTGAGTGTTTTCCATTGTTTCTCGCTTAACCTGTCACCCTTGAAATTGTATTGATTCCCTTCTTCATCTGTCTTGATGAGATCGCCGGATGTGTTATTCTTCAAGATGTGCTCATAGGCAGCAACCAGAAATCCGGCAGTCCCGCAGGCAGGATCGCAGACTGCATGCCCGATCTGCGGGTTTACCAGTTCCACCATCATTTTGATGATGTGCCTGGGAGTCCTGAACTGACCGTTCTTGCCTGCGGTTTTTAATTCTGATAGCAGGTATTCGTATATGTCACCTTTAGTGTCCCTGTTCTGCTCTTTTATGTGCATGCCGTCTATGATCTTCACGGCTTCAATAAGCAGGGATGG
>JAUVKD010000164.1 GCA_030596385.1 Methanosarcinaceae archaeon
ATCTATTGACAAAAGAGTTTACACATATTGCTGGAGACCGCGTGCGGATGGTTGATATTAGCAAAAAGGAAGACGTTGTAAGGCGTGCAGTTGCATCAGGAGAGATAATTCTCACCAGAGATACAATTGAAATGATACGTGCTGTTAATATTGAAAAGGGAAATGTACTGGCAACTGCCACAACAGCAGCAATTATAGCTGTTAAAAAGACATCTGAAACCATACCAATGTGTCACCAAATCCCAATTACAGGAATTGATGTAGATTTTACAATAGGTGATAGTTCAATAATAACAAAAGTAGAGGTCAAAACTGTGAGTAAGACTGGTGTTGAAATGGAAGCATTGACAGGTGCATCTGTGGCTCTGCTTACTATATGGGACATGGTAAAATCTGTCGAAAAGGATAACACTGGAAACTATCCGGATACTATGATCCGGAATATCAGGGTCGTTGAGAAATATAAGTCAACCAAAAACAATGTATTATAATAAGGGTGTATTGTAGTTGCACCACTATAATCGGAAGAGGAAGCGAGAAAATCCTCGTTTGCGCTCGGATTAATTCGGAATATATGTTTCTAAAACATATACTACGAGAAAATCCTCCCTGCGGTAGGATTAACTCGGAATACATAATCTTATAGATTATATACTACAAGAAAATGCTCCCTGCGGTCGCATTTACCTGAGTACAAAAAGTGTATTTGTATGGCAATAGTAAAATCGGTCATAAATGATGGTGTTTTATTTGAATCAAAAAACAATACATGCGGCGCATTTCCACATCACTCTCCCAAAAATGGCGTCTCAAATCTATAAGATCATTCACTTTATCCATTAAATATGAATATATGAGAATTTCATTGGTGATGGTGGGATGCGCCGCCTATGGCGCTGTGACCCGGCATCAAAACTACCTAAACAATTACCAAAAAGTTATATTTTATGTACAACGAAAAAATCCTCGCTACGTCAGGATTGACTCGCACATAATATCCTATAATAATACTAGAACAAAAGAGGTATGAAATTTGAAGATCATAGGCGGACCTGCATCACAATTACTGGCGTCAAGAGTGGCAAGGGAACTGGGAATAACTCCGACCCTTTGTGATTTTAACTGTTTTCCAGACGGTGAGGCATATACCCGCATTCAAGATGAGCATATCAAAGATGTGACGATTATCCAGAGCACGACTACAGATTCAGATCTTGTGTCTCTTTTGCAGATGATCGATGCATGTGGAGATGCATTCATTATCAATGTGGTTATTCCTTACATGGGTTATGCAAGGCAGGACAAAAAGTTTAAGACTGGCGAGCCTATCAGCGCGCGTGCGGTTGCCAGAACCATTAATGCAGACAGGGTTTTTACAGTTAACATACATGAAAAGAATGTACTTGATCATTTCAGTACACCTGCATCCGATCTTGATGCATCGAAACTTCTGGGTTCTCATATAGGATCGCTTAACCTGACAGATACTTTAATAGTAGCACCTGATTCGGGTGCTATATCCCTGGCAAAAAGTGCGGCAACAGGTCTTGGAGTAGATTGTGACTATCTGGAAAAAACAAGGATTAGCGGTGATACGGTCTCCATCAAGACAAAGGATCTTGATGTTACCGGCAGGGATGTGGTCCTGATTGATGATATGATCGCGACTGGCGGTACAATGGCAGAATCTATCAGGCTATTGCGGCAACAGGGTGCAAAGGATGTATATCTTGCATGTGTGCATCCTGTTCTTGCACGAAATGCAGTGATCAGGCTTTTCAATGCAGGTGTTCGCGACATTTTTGCAACGGATACGATTGAAAAAGCGCAGAGTTGCGTTAGTGTTGCTCCACTGATTGCAGATGCGATCAGGCTTTTGTAGTATCAAATATATTTAAGGTCATAAGAGGTTTTTATTATGCCATTACCTGAAGTATGTCCCCTTGACGGAAAATCCGGATGTAAAACCAGTGCTTGCCATCTGTATCATGTGGACTGGCGTTCCGGTGAAGCAAATTGCTCGATCGGATATAGTGCAACTCGTGAAAGATCTCCTGAAATGGATACATTACAGGACACCTATGCACAAAATACCCGTATACGTCTTGGAAGGGAGATTCCAGCTACAGCACAAATACGGCAGCCGATAAGTAATGAGGTTGAAACTAATAAGGAGATATTTGTAAACCGGACCCCGGAACAAAACTCAATTGAAAAGGTTGTGCAATCTGACAAAAACACAACCGTAATTGAGTCTAATCCCACGTTAAATGAAGTGGCAATCAAACCTGATGATGTACCCAAACCAAAAAAGAAAGGTAAAAACATTGATGATATTATGAAACTCGACCTTCCTGATGATTATGAAGAGGAGTTTTGGAGTTAATCGTTTCTTTTTTGGTAATTATTAAACTCCCTTTTAAAAGTGAATTAAAATGAACAAAACACCTGTTGTGTTGACGATCGCAGGCACAGATTCCGGCGGTGGTGCCGGAGTTTCTGCAGATCTTAAGACATTCGCATCAATTGGAGTACATGGCACATGTGCCATAACATCAGTGACATCACAAAACACAACAGGGGTCCTTGGTGCATATAACCTGCCGCCGTATGTTGTGAAAGACCAGATCGATGCTGTTTGTACAGACATGGATATACGGTGGGTAAAAAGCGGCATGCTGCCATCTCCTGAAATTATTTCCGCTGTTGCGAAACACATCAAAAAGTACAATCTACAACTTGTGGTTGATCCGGTAATGGCAGCTGAGGCCGGAGGCGACCTTATGACAAAGGATGCACTATTGGTCATGCGGGATGAACTGCTGCCTCTTTGTTTTATTGTGACCCCGAATACAGATGAAGCGGCTGCGCTTTCTGATATTCCTATTAAAGATCGTAATGATGCAAAACGAGCTGCAAAAGCCATTTCTAAGAGAGGTGCTCCAACAGTGATAGTCACTGGTGGGCATCTTGATGCATCGGATATAGTCTATGAATCCGAAAATGATATTTTTACAGTAATCCCGGGCGAATTCATAAAAGGCGGAACACATGGTTCAGGATGCACATACTCCGCAGCACTCACAGCATATCTTGCGCATGGTCATTCCATAGTGGAAAGTGCAATATATGCAAAACGTTTTGTCGAGTGTGCGATAAGAGAAAGTATACCGATTGGAACCGGAGTTGCTCCCGTAAACCAGATGTTACATATTAGTAAGAATGCGGCAAGGTATGAGGTGCTTGATGATACTAAATGTGCTGTTGAGATGATCACAGGATATGGGTATTTTGCTGAACTGATCCCCGAAGTCGGTTGTAATATCGCAATGGCATTACCGAATGCCTCTGGTATACATGATGTAGCAGCAGTTTCGGGAAGATTTGCGAGACTTAAAGGAAAAGTCGTAAATGTAGGGTGTGTCGAGTTTGGTGCGAGCAGCCACGTTGCAAGGATCATTCTTGCAGCCATGCAATTTAATAATAATATTCGGGCATCTGTCAATATAAGGTACTCAATGGATGTACTCGAAGTCTGCAAAAAAATGAAACTTACCATTTCATCCTTTGATAGGGCAGACGAACCTGAAAATACAAATACTATGGATTGGGGCGTCACACATGCAATAAAAGAATACGGTAGTGTTCCGGATATCATCTATGATGCCGGAGGGGTTGGGAAAGAGCCGATGATAAGAGTGCTTGGTGAAAGTGCGCTGGATGTTGCAAAAACGGCTGTTAGAATAGCAAAATATATGAATGACGCTTGAGTCAAACGTTGCGATGGCACACCCAATAGCAGCATAGATGCGGAGTATAATTATTGAGGTTATACGAATATGACCAATAAGTTAATCCAAGTTTGTTACCAATGATGGTATGATAAAATGACAGGAAATCTTTACGAAAAAATCCATGATATATTAAATG
>JAUVKD010000158.1 GCA_030596385.1 Methanosarcinaceae archaeon
CACTGCTATTTTGGGAATTGTATGTTTCATATCGCTGGTATTTACTTATCTTTTGACATATGTAGTTCCGGGGATACATTCGGTAGCGCAGGTATAGATTTGGTAATAAGAGGATTTTTAATGAACGACAAACAGTCATATTTCAGTTTCAACCTGAAGAGTTACGATTATTTCCTGATACTTGTAACATCCTTCGCACTATTTATGATAGGGATTGTCTGTGTCTTCGGGGTGTGGTACACTTATGATCTTTATGTTGAAAACCCTTATTGGCAGAGTACAATGCAGTATGCCGTATACATAAATATGATGAATATGTATGTGTATCCGTTCGTACTTGTGCTATTGCTCGCGCTTGGTCTTTGTATTCCAAAACGCATTGTACCGCGAACAGCACTTATCAAAGCCACTGCTGTCATACTTTTACTTACACTTCTCGTATCAGTTATAAGTGGTATCGGACCTGGTATATCCTTTATTTTATTGATGTCGATCGCAGTACAGGTCGTAGTTCTTATCCTGACGGTCTTACGAAGCGGAGCACTAACGTTTGAACGTGATGGGTACCTGATCCAGGTTGGTTCATCGTTATTACATCTTGGTACACTGTTGTTCATACTCGATTTTGCAAGTATGAGGGATAGTGTATATCACATTCCGGTTTTCTGGGTGGTCACAGTGCTTGTGGGAATTGGTACTTTCATGTCATTTTATCCATACTGGATATCAAAATTAGGTCGCAAGATGAGATTGTGATGAAGTATACAATATATGATGTATTATTGCCATGCCGATACATTAATATGTATCTATGCATTATTCACAAAAAATAGAGGTATTAAGTCGATTTGAATTTTTCATTAAAACATATATCAAATTATAAATAATGGATTATAAATAAAGTTCGAATTCTACTCTAACTTTCTTTAAATTTTCGAAACAATATAATTGAGGTAAATACGTGACTGATGATTTATTTGACCTTCATACCGGGTATGTTAACTTCAAAAATCCAATTGCACTTGCGACAATGGCAGGAATAACTGACTGTTCTTTTGCTAATAAATATGCAATCCGTGCAGGTTTGGTCGTCATCGGGAGTTTCAATCTGGATGATAAAACGAACGATGCGGCATTAAAACTTATAGCAAGGGGCAGAAATGAGTTTGTATCTGACAATCCATTTGAGTTTTTAAAAAATGAGATTGAATGTATGGGGAACAACAATGTTGTGGCTGTGAATGTCCGGAATACAGTCATTGAGCCATTACTCGAATCTGCCAGGATCATCAGGGATGCTGGTGGAATTCTTGAATTGGATGCACATTGCCGCCAGGAAGAGATGGTCAGTATTGGAGTTGGTGAAGCACTTATGCATGATATTCCCAGGCTTGTTGATTGGATCGGCAAGATCAAGGAGACCGGTGTTGTGGTATCAGTTAAAATACGTGCAAATATTGTTGATGATATTGCCCTTACAAAGGCGATTGACTCGGCAGGTGCTGATATTTTACATGTGGATGCTATGAAAGAAGGCGCTGGTGCCGACCTCCGCGTGATTCGTAATATTCGTGATTCCACAAAGATGTTTTTGATAGGTAATAATTCTATCAATTGTTTCAAGGATGCCAAAGACATGTTTGCACGTGGTGCGGATATGGTATCCGTTGCAAGAGGTGTGTTGAACGATCCCAATATTATATCTGAACTGGTAGATGATATTTCAGCTTTACAGCAGGCTACCGGATGGTATAATGCACCGAAACACCTGTGCGGTGGAGAAGGCGATCTTCGCGCACTGGCATTTTGCTGTTTACCTGTAAAACCATGTGCGATACACAACAAAATTGCTAAATTAGGTTTATCCGCACAGGAATTTGCAAATATGAAAATGGCATTTGCAAGGGGCACGATGCTTGAACCCGGAGAAAACACTTGTTTTGGTAGTCTTGTATGGTGCTGCAAACTCTCAAAACCATGCTTTTTGCGTGATGGAGTTATGGATATGATCGGCTTGTCCGGTGCGGAATATATGCGGTTGAAGAAAAACCTTGCAACTTATATATTAGAGAATGCTAAAGTCCCGGTTAATGAACCTTAAATCAAATTTGCTTTTTGCATCGGGATATGAGTTAAATATTGATGCAGCTGCTTGTTATATAGCACGTTGCATACAGCTTGCAATGGTCATGGAAGTATCAGCGTTTCCAAAGCCTGGTAATGTTGACAGGAATCATGATTATGAAGATACACGATTTGAGCATTTTCTGGCATCTGCTGTGAGTATTTACCCTGTGATGGAAAATGCGGCAAAGAGTAACAGGGGTTATGTGGGTTCGCTTATCCATGGTGCAGTACTTGAGAGTGCAAAATGGCAAAATGGGGGAAATACCCATTTTGGGGCATTTATTCTTTTGGTTCCACTTGCAATGGCGGCTGGTGATGTTCTTCAAAAGAAGCATGAATTTACTATTGAAGAACTTGTGTCGCATGCACATGATATTGTGAAAGACACAAATGCGCAGGATGCGGTCGAATTTTATACGTCATTTAAAGATGCCAAAGTCCGCGTAAATCCTGTTAATGAATTTGATTTACAGGACTCAGGTTCTATCGGTTTATTAAGTGAAAATAACAACATTACCCTGTATGATCTCATGGAGATATCAAAGGGTTATGACATAATCGCAGATGAATGGGTAGGTGGTTTTAAAAGATGTGCAAATTGCGGGAAAACGATTATCCGGTGCATGGGGGATATGGATATATCCGGCGAATCAAAATTCGATGTTAATGACATTGTGGTATATGTGTTCCTGAAAACATTGTCTGAAAACAGGGATACGTTTATCCAGACGAAATTTGATGAAACAACTGCTGATTATGTATCCGGGCGTGCGCGAGATATATTGCTTGAGTTTGATCTGAATGCGGGAAGTTTTGATGCCGTACGCATTGCAGTTGAAGAATTTGATGACGAACTACTGCAAAAGGGTATAAATCCGGGATCAACTGCAGATATTATAATTGCAGGTCTTTTTATCGCTTTTCTAGGGGGTGTGAGATTTTGACGGAATCTGCCCCTCTAAACCTTGATGAATATGGGATATATGATGGTATATCCGAAACGATTGTTACAACCATACAGGGTTGGTTTCCAAATGCTGCACCTATCGGAATTATAAGGAAAGATGATCGTATTTATGTGAGGCTTTTTAAAGGTTCGACTACATATTTCAATGTTCATTCCGAAGGTGTTTTAGTGGCAAATGTGGTTAACGATCCTGTGATTTTTGTGCGTTCCACATTTTCGAATTTGAAAGAATCTGATTTCAATTATGTGTCTGTGGCCGGGCATAAATTTCCAGTATTAAAGGATGCATTGAGCTGGGTGTTTTTCGAATGCAATAATATAAAAATAACCAATGAGGCGCTTTTTTCGGAACTTAATCCACTTCACGGCAATGTAAATTTAAATTTAAATTTAAATTCAGATATAAATTTATTACATGCACCGAATCGTGGTTTTAATGCGGTGCTAGAAGCTGCGGTTCATGCAACAAGATATAAGCTAACGAATGATGAGAAATATCTGAAATTGATACATGCATGCTCCGTTATTATAGCCAAGTGTGGTGGAAAGCGCGAGAAAATCGCCATTGATATGCTGAATGATTATTTAGGTGAATAAGCAATTGTATGGGCTTGACACCTTTGTTTCCACTGCACATTCAATCATGATAAATCTTGATGCCTGCTTATTTTAAACAAATATAATATCATCTACAATATATTATTTACTTTTATATCGCATTGCATCAGATGGTATATTGAATATTTGAATTGTTGTAGCGAAATATTTACAAATAACCCCCCTGTTTCCACTGCAAACAAAAAAATGTACATCTTTTTAGGAGACTTTTTATTATTTTCTGGTGGCAGTAACATCTTGAATTCGTTTTGGTGTTGCACTACCCAATTTTTAATTAATGTTAAATAATAATGTTTATACATGATGTGATTTATATAGTAATGTATGGC
>JAUVKD010000034.1 GCA_030596385.1 Methanosarcinaceae archaeon
ATTATGTATTTTATATAAAATACTGATCATATTTTACTGTAGTGAGTATACACCACAATCATAAAGAAAAAATGAAGCGCATGCTTGCGGAAACAAAAAATAATCCAAGCCTATCTTGACGCCATGGGATCTACGTATACGACAGCTACGCACGTGAGCATATGTACTGCACACTGCGCTGTCTGGATTCTGCAAAAGACCTGGAACATTAATAACAAGGTGGACATATAAAATATCTAAAAGTATTCAGTTTCCTGTTCATTGCAAGCCTGGTGATGCTTGGTGCAGCTCACCAGCGTTGCTTGCAATAAATGTTGCATCTCTGGTTGTAACAACGTTAGCAATCACACCTACTCATGCACCGCTAAGTACTGTGACACATGCCTGAATACTGCGATGAGTGCTACTGCTGTGGTAATTGGTGCTGTCCAGAATGTAATCATCAGTGCGCGTGCGGCATGGGTTACTGTTGCTAAAATTGTTAGAACAACAATGCAATCTGCTGTAACTGTGGTTGCTGTTGCAAACCTGGTACGTCCCCCATCCCAGAATTCCCGAACGTAGCAATACCGATAAGCATTGCATTGGTTTGCGAATTATTTTTCATGCGCCGCAAAGATTGATCTGAACTATTCAGATCAATTGTACCTCTTCTGGCTCTATATCTACTCAAGCGTAGCGTCCTCTCGTAAACGTGACTATGAGATACCATAAAACTATTATTGCACTACGCCAATTCATACCCATGCAAAAAATCCTGATCACCGGCGGACTCGGTCAAGTTGGAAGTTATCTTGTTGATAAGCTATGCAACACGACAAACGTTACAATTTTAGATAATTACTCTTCCACCACAAGAGAAAATGTGCCGGACAGCGTTACGGTTGTACGCGATGATATCTTAAGCAAGCGCGCGCGTGAACTGGTCGCACAAAATGACATCGTGATCCATACCGCTGCGCAGATCAATGTATCACGTTCAATGGATGATCCGCTTTTTGACCTGAACAACAATGTGTTTGGTACATTGAATCTTTTGGAAGCTGCACGCAGTAGCAATGCTAACAACAAATTCATCTATTTCAGCTCAGCGGCAGTCTATGGCAACCCTGAATACCTGCCAATAGATGAAGCACATCCCCAGGACCCGCTTTCTCCATATGGTGTGAGCAAACTCAGCGGAGAAAAGTATTGCACAATGTATCACAAAGCCTTTGGGGTGCCCACTGTATGTATCCGTCCATTTAACATTTACAGCCCGCGGCAAGATCCCTCAAATCCATATTCCGGTGTCATCTCAAAATTCATGGAACGTGTGAAGACCAAACAATCCCCTATAATTTTCGGAGATGGTGCACAAACACGGGATTTTGTATCAGTACATGATATTGTTGACATGGTATTGCTGGCAATTGGAAGTAAAAAAGCCGAAGGTGAGGTGTTCAATGTTGGTACCGGCATAGCTACCACCATAACTGAACTGGCACAGGTGATCATTGATATCTATGGTGCAGATGTTGATATCGAATTTACTGATGACATGCCAGGAGATATAAAACATAGTAGCTCGGACATCTCCAAAGCAAGATCGATTGGATTTGAGCCAAAAGTCAAGTTGCATGATGGATTAAAGGACTTTGTGAACACGTCAACTGACACCGGATGGGAACATATTTAAAGTCTTTAAACGTTCCTCAGATCGAGGTCACAGTCAAATTCATGCAGATGCAGATCACAAAATTCCGTATATTTGCAACACTCAGTGTTGCATACGCAGCACTGATATATTATTTATCTTCACTTTCAAGTATCAATATTCCAATAAAGAAATTTATTGAAATTCCACTGGCGTATCAGGTAAAAGACTTTCTTGAACAGAATGGACTATCATTTGTGGTCGATTTTATCTTCTATTGTTATTACAACATAGATAAAATACAACACATTGTCCTGTATTTTGGCTTTGGGGTCTTGCTGTATCTCACGTTTTTCAATTCAGGAAAATACAGCTTCAAAAAATATGCAGCAATTTTTGCAATTGTTGTAGGCATACTTTATGGCATTACTGATGAGTATCATCAATCGTTCGTTCCGGGCAGGGTTGCAAGTACCGCAGATATATTTGCAAATAGTATCGGGTTGACCATTGCCCAGATCGTAATTATGGTGTTGATGTTCAAGAAATTGATAGATAGAAAACGTAAATCGCCAAACCTAATTGATACCAAGGGCTGACGACAAATATTGGGACCGAATTCTAATTTGACTTGCAAGTAGTACAGTGAATCATTTCAGTTGGTGACTATGATTATTCTTATCGCCCCGTCCGATTCCTTTATACACAAAACCCGCGTTGATATAATCATCAGCATTGATAACATTCCTGCCATCCACTATCACTGGATGTTCCCGGACCATCAAATTCTTTACAACAGCAGGTTCCAGCTTAAAGTACTCACTGTGTCCTGTTAATATTGCCACAACATCAGCCCCCTTCACAACACCGGACAGGTCATGTGAAATATCTACACCGGGATATTCCAGCACATGAGGGTCATGTACATCTACCGTACACCCGGAACCGAGTAACAGATCCCTGTACGGTTCAGAAGGCGGGTTTCTGGCATCATCGGAATCATTCAAGAATGCCCACCCAAGTATGGCAACCTTTGAACCTTCTGCCTTTTTACCTGCTCTCTTCAGGGCATCAATTGTCAGGTTATGCATGTGAACAGGCATGAAATCGTTCACTTTTCTTGCCAGTACAAAGATCGAATCCAATCCGGCAGGGTAATCAAGTTTATTATCAGATATTTTCACGCCCCGTTCAAGGTGATATGTATCTTTTGTAAGACAATGCCCACCAACACCTGCACCCGGGTATAGAATAGCCCTGGTAATTCCCTCTCCCTTAAGGCTGTCCACGCCGTTTCTGACATCATATACATTTATTCCCATAGCCTCACAGTATAATGCAAGCTGGTTTATAGCTGCGATTTGCAGATCGCGGAACGTATTCTCAGTGGTTTTGGTCACCTCTGCGGCTGTTGCGCTCATCGGAATGGCTTTGCCAGTGGTCAGCACCGGTGTATACAATTCAACAGCTCTCTTGGTGCTGTTCTCATCGATACCACCAATAATGCGGTCATGTTCCTGGATATTCCTGAGCAGCCGCCCGACCATCACACGTTCGGGAGCATGGGCCAATGCAAAATCCTTGCCTGCGGTCAGACCGGATTCGCTTTCAAGTATCTCCTTTGCAAGTCCTCCAGTGGTTCCGGGTGTTATGGTAGATTCCAGTACAACCAATGTACTTTCGGTAAGGTATTTACCTACTTGTGTAACTCCTTCGATCAAAGCCCCGAAATCAGGCTCAAGGCGCGCAGGATCCGCGAAAGGTGTCTGGATCGCAAGAGTTACGGCATCCACTTCAGCAATTTTGGAAAAATCAGATGTACATCTGAACTTATCTGCCTGTACAACCTTGCTGATAAGTTCTTCAAGCCCGGGTTCTTCACCTTTCAATGGACTTTCTCCGCGGTTTAGCATATCGATCTTGAAACCGGATGACGCAGAATCGCGCTGGAAACCCCATACAAGATCAAAGGCATCCGAATCTGCGAACAGTACAGCTGCAGGAATACCTACATAACCCATACCAATAACACCGATATTTTTGATCGGTCCTTTTTCATCAAGTATTTTCTTTAGATAATTACTCATATCAATCACAATCCTTACATCTTAAAATTTAATAGCTTTAGCTTTCTTATACGATTCAATTGCCGCCATTGCAACCTTAAGGGCATGTATCCCATCCTCGCCGGAAGGGTTTGGTTCATTTTCATTTAATATGGTATCAATAAAATGCATAAGTTCGTTTTTGAGAGGTTCACCAGTCTCGACTTTTGCATTTCTGATCCATTCCCGGTCATGCAATTCAACAGTCTGGTCAATATAATCCAGATATGCCACACCATCTACTCCTATGACGGTCAGTTTCCTTACTTTGTGGGGTGTAAGCCAGTTTGTTTCTACAATTCCCGACAATTCATCATCGTAACGCAGGATAATCGCAGCATGGTCTTCAAAAGAATGTATGTCAGCACCGGCGATCGAATACACCTCATCTACTTTTTTACCATACAAATAGGATATCACATCAATATCATGTACTCCAATATCCAGTATCACACCTACATCACGAATCCTTGGGTTATATGGTCCTACCCTTCGTGCTGAGATGGATACGATCTTGCCCAACAATCCTGAATCGATGATCTGTTTCAATTTTGTTACTGCCGGATTGAATCTTTCAATATGTCCGACCATCAATTTTACACCAGCATCTTTAGCAGCCTTTGTTAATTTTTCAGCATTCTCCAGGGTATCTGCTATGGGTTTTTCCACAAGCAGGTTTGCACCGGATCTGATCACATCTAATCCGACTGGCGTGTGAAGAGTAGTTGGCACAACAATGCTGACTGCATCCAGTCCATGTTCAAGTAGTTCATTGTAATCAGTAAAGCCTTTTGTATTGTATTGTTGTGCTAATTCGCTAACCCTGCTTTTTGAAACATCGGATATGCCAACCAATTCGACATTTTCCATTTCACTATATATCCTGACATGGTGCTGCCCCATAGCGCCAACACCAATAACACCTGCTCTAATCAATTATCTCAACTCCATTTTTTACATTTTCAATAATCTCATTCAATTCATCCTTTGAAACACCCGGATGAACCGGAAGTGAAATCGCTTCCATTGCAGCTTTTTCGCATTCCGGTAATTTATCATCATAACCAAGTTCTTTGTATACTGGTTGTTTGTGTATCGGGATCGGGTAATACATTCCTGTGCCTACACCCGCTTTATTGAGGACTGTTGCCAGATCATCACGGTTTTCTGCTCTTATTGTATACTGGTGAAAAACATGTTCACAGTCATTTCGAATGGATGGTATGGTGATTCCATCAATATTCCGAAGACCATCGGATAATACTTTCGCATTTTTCTGGCGCATTGATGTAAAATCGTCAAGTTTGTCAAGTTGTACAAGTCCGATTGCAGCAGAAATGTCGGTCATGCGCAGATTGTAACCAACAATTTCATGCAGGTATCTCTGCTTTGACCCATGTGACCGCACCATTCTTGCACGGTCTGCAACTGTTTTATCATCAGTTGTTATCATGCCGCCTTCACTGGTTGTCATATTCTTTGTGGGGTAGAAACTAAACCCGCCTGTTCCAAAAGATCCCACATTTGTACCGCCATAACTTGCTCCATGTGCCTGACATGCATCCTCGATCACAATGAGATTGTGGTCCTCTGCGATTTCCATTATTGCTTTCATGTCTGCGGGATGTCCGTATAAGTGCACGGGCATCAATGCTTTTGTTTCCGGTGTGATCTTGTCAAGAATGTCATTCGTGTCAATATTAAATGTATCCTCTTCAATATCAGCAAAGACCGGCTTCGCACTGGTAAATAATATTGAATTTGCGGTTGCAATAAAACTAAAAGATGTTGTGATCACTTCATCACCGGCACCAATGCCATATGCAAGTAGTGCTGCATGAAGTGCGGCTGTTCCTGAATTCACAGCTACGGCATGTTCAACACCGATATATTCGGCAAAAGCCGCTTCGAATTTTGCGACCTGCGCGCCTTCGGCAATCATGCCGGAGCGCAAAACATTGGAAACAGCATCAATTTCCCTCTCATCAAGTAATGGTTTTGCAATTGGTATCATCATTCACCCCATTTGATTATTTATAATTAAATTATATACTATTTAATTGTTTCAAATCATCCGGCAAATCTTCGATCCTGGCAGGAAATCCAATTGCAAGTTTCCATGCCGGTACATTGCGGGTAACGAGTGCACCTGCTGCAACCATTGCGCCTTCTCCGATCTCAGCTCCCGGAAGTATCGTGGTGTTTGCACCAACGGATGCACCTTTTCGCAGGATCGGCCCCATTGGGTTGTATTCTTTGCGTATGGGGTATTTGTCATTGGCGAGTACTGCACAGGGACCTATGAACACATTATCTTCGATGGTGACATCTGTTGGGATATACACATTACCTTGAATGCTGACATTGTTTCCAATCGTCACATTTCCGTCTATGATCACGTTAGAACCGACAAGGACATTGTTTCCAATCGTTGTTCTTTCACGTATCAGGGCATTGTGTCCGGTCTTGAAACTGTCACCTGTTTTCACATTACTGAATATTGTAGTGCCAGGTCGAATAATTGAGTCCGGTCCGATATCGCATCCGGGAAAATCATAGTCTTCGATATCTTTGTTCTGTTTCACAATTTCCATCAGTATTGCATGTTCTGGATATCCTATGATCGCATTTTCCAAGATAATCGTTCGATCACCAATTGCTGATGAACCATACACTTTTGCTGAATTGTGAATTGTAGCGTTATCGATGCTCATATATGTTCCCTTTGTGCAGTGTGTAGTTCTACGTTGATTTTACAAATACTTTATATCTCAATTATGATATGCTTGATAGCTATATTAATATTTAGACTTGCATGTGTGAATTTTGTTAGAGGATTTCGATAGAGGGTTTTGATAGAAATCCTCGATCGAAATTCTCGTGAATTGCTGATGTAATATCGTATTACTCATTTTCTCCCCCAAACTACTTAAAAAAACACATTCATATTCCAACATAAACCATGCCCCCAAAAAAAAGATAAAACCAGAGTCAACCCCTGCGGCATCAAAGAAAAACACAACGTCTATTCATGGAACGGACTTGCCATTCATTTCAAGAACAGCAGTAAAGTACAAAGATGCGAGCGATATGACACCTGCACGCCTTGCAGGCACTCAACTCCGTAGGAGATGAGTGTCCTCTGCGGTTCTAAAAATTTTCATTGACTTTCAGCGTTTTGGGATACAACCCACTCAATGTTGAGGAGATCCTCATACATTTGATGCATGGCACATGCATCATGACATATATTCCACTAATGCAAGAAGTGCCTCATACTCGTAAACACCAGTGACACACCAAGCCTGTTCGCTGTTGCGATGACCTCATTGTCCCTGATGGAACCGCCCGGGGACACGATATACCTGATGTGGTTCTCATCTGCATGGATGATGCTGTCATCGAACGGGAAGAATGCGTCCGATGCCATCACACATTCAGAGAGCACATTCTCGCAGTACTCATCGAACTGCACATCCGACTTTTCTCGCTCATATATCAATTTAAGGTTCTCGCGCGCCTTTGTGGCTGCAAGTTTACGAATTGAATCCACACGGTTCGGCTGTCCCGCGCCCATTGCCAGAAGCATGAAACATCCTTCCTCATACTCATACGCAAGTGTCACTGAATTGGATTTGGTGCTTTTGCACGCATACAGGCAAAACTCAGCAAGTTGGCGTTTCTCTTCGGGGAACATTGTTTTCGTAACAATGTCCCACTTCTCATAGATGCCAATATTACGTGACTGTTTGAGCAAGCCTCCTATCACATATTTGTAAGTGTGATCCACGCCAAAATCGTCATTGAACTCAGGAAGTTCTAAAAGCCTCAGGTCTTTGCTCTTATTTTTTAGGTATTCGAGCGCATCGTGCTCAAATCCGGGTGCAAG
>JAUVKD010000043.1 GCA_030596385.1 Methanosarcinaceae archaeon
CTGGGAAGGAATCATAACAGCTATTGATGGATTCAACATTGTGAACGTCTCAGTAAGTGATGAAGATGATAATACTGCCAATGATAACTCGGCAAGTTATACAGCAACAACACCTGACATCACTCCACCTGTTTCCTATCCGGAATTTGTTAATATTACAATTGATGGTGCTAAGAGTATTGTATTTGCAAATCACAGTGATTCCATTACAGAGGGGAATTGGATATCTTTAAGCGGTGGAGATCCTATAAAATCACCATTGCCATTTACTCTGACCTATAATGGCACTAATTTTTCTTCTTCTACAAACGGTAGTATAAATGTGACTGTAGATGTTGAGGATAATACAGATTATATTGTCAATTATCCACATACAACTCAGGACATGTTTACAAATGTCACCGGTGAAAATAGTGTAAGCATGCATTTCAACGGCACGGCATGTTTTGCCAACAATCGCACTGATGTATATCTGGTTAAAATGAATCGAACATCACTTAGAGATGCTTTTAATGACATCACAGATGGTAATTTTATAGGTTTCTACAATAATCTATTAGGCAATTCGTACGAAACAAAACTAAATGAATCACTCGATGTCAGTGGTGACATGAACCTGATTTTTAGTGAAATTGATGCAGGTGATTATGCAATATTTATTCTTCTGAACAATTCGGATTTGAACAAATTGTCAATACTTTCTGCTACAACATTTCAGGTTCTGGAGTACGATTCAACCACTACTGTACCATCACCTGAAGTGACTCTTGGGAGTACATTTAATGTTAATATGTTTTTAACAAACGCCCCGACTGACACATATAAATATGTAGCAACACTAGTGCATGAAAGCGCATACTGCGCAGAAATGCAACTCAAGTTTAATGGCACCAGGGCCGGAACCAATCTGACATTAAACGGTGTAGAGATCATTCAGGGATATGAAGTTTTAGGTGTTGGTTTATCCAGCGTGAACATGACGACGGTTCTAAATACAATCCGTGATGGCATAGACCAAATCAATGGTTCTATAGTGGTTAATGATACTAATGCAAAAAATGCATTAATTAGTTTCGACACTGATAATTTATCACATGCTGGCAATTATGTATTGCTTACCGGAGTTTATAATTCCGGGGATAAGTTAGTTGCTTTTAATCAAAATGAAATTTTAATAAGTACGGATACAACACCGCTGGTGATAATAGATACAAATGCCACTCCGGATGTTATCCTGAATGACAACGGCAGATCCAGGGTACCGGGCACGAATGTCACGGTCTTGAATGCAACCGTAATTGATAGCGGATCTGGTGTTATAAATGTCACTATTGATCTTTCATCGATCGGAGGTTTAGATGCCCAGGTCATGAAGAGAATAGATGGCACAGATGTCTGGACAGTAGCGGCAACTGCTACTAATGGTATCAACCTGACCCATGAACTGGTTGTTACTGCAATAGACAGAGCAAACAATACAAACACTTCGGTGATCGGACTGACTGTACTCTTGCGAGGCGATGTTGTTCGTGATGGAACTCTGAATTCTGCAGATGTACTATACATAGCGAAGTATCTTGTAGGTAAAGAATCAATGCCTTCATTGCTTGTAGGTGATATGTCTCCTGACACAGGCGATGACAAAATAACTTCGGCAGATGCACTTTATCTGGCAAAATACCTTGTAGGAAAGGAGGCAGCACCATGAGGCATCCTTAGGGATGCCTTTTTATTTGCTGATGCGAATACAAAAATATTAACAATGTGAATTTGTGTACTTTTTCTTTTACTTGACAATAGGTTCATATGACCCAAAATTTATCTGCATACCGATTATTATGTTAATTAGTTATCCCATTCTCATATGATTTTATGATTTCAATATATTCTTTTGCAACATATCCTGGAATACCAAAAAATGCAATATCTCATTCGTTATATCCTAACATATAATATCTGGAAAAAGTTATACCCTTTATGCATCTGTCTGTGGACTCTGGTATATGGTCTATTAAACGAGCATTCTTTGATGTTGGAATCTTTTTCTTGTAATTGTGAAAGGCTAATCTTTTATGAGTAAAGATTTTGTCGATATCCATTTAAGCTCCAGCACGTGGAACAACTTTCTCCGTCCTTTTTTCATAACCGAGAACATAATTGGAAATACTGGTTACAGAAAGTCTTAACTATAGTGCCCATTTAGCCCGATTGTAATCAAAAGCATATTAAACAATGATGCATATTCCAGAGAAGGTGAAGACATGCAAAAGCGAGAAGATATTCACAAAGTACTAATAATAGGGTCCGGCCCGATACTTATCGGTCAGGCCGCAGAATTCGACTATTCCGGCACACAAGCCTGCAAGGCGCTGAGACAACTTGGTTATGAGATTGTACTTGTCAATTCCAATCCTGCAACAATCATGACCGATCCGGGCTTGGCAGATATAACTTATATCGAACCGTTGAACATTGAAACTCTGAAAAAGATTATCGCTAAAGAGCGTCCTGATGCCCTTTTACCAAACCTGGGCGGTCAGAAAGCGCTCAACCTTTCCTTTGAACTTCATGAAAAAGGAATTCTGGAAAAATATGGCGTAGAGATAATAGGTGTTCAGGTCGATGCCATCAAGAGAGGAGAGGATCGTACTACTTTTAAGGAGACAATGAATAGCCTCGGCATCGAGACTGCACGCAGTAAGGCAACTTTCAATGTTGACGAGGCAGAAAAGATCGCAAAGGAAATAGGATATCCGGTTGTCATCCGACCTGCTTATACAATGGGTGGAACAGGAGGAGGATTTGCCTATAATGTTGAAGAACTTCGTTCTATTGCTGTCAGAGGCATCGCTGCGAGCCATATTGGCCAGATACTTGTTGAAGAATCTGTGCTGGGTTGGGAAGAACTTGAACTTGAGGTTGTACGTGATGCAGACGGCAAAAAGATAACTGTCTGTTTCATTGAGAATATTGATGCGATGGGTGTGCATACAGGGGACAGCTTCTGTTCTGCACCAATGCTTACAATAGACAGGCAACTTCAGGATCGCCTGCAGGATTATTCATATCGAATAGTCGATGCGATCGGAGTTATTGGCGGCACGAATGTCCAGTTTGCACATGATCCGAAGACTGGCCGCGTGGTCGTAATCGAGATCAATCCACGTACATCACGCTCATCGGCACTTGCTTCAAAAGCTACCGGGTTTCCTATCGCACTTGTGTCCGCAAAACTTGCAGGTGGCATGAGGCTAAAAGATATTCCATACTGGCGCGACGGGACACTTGACAGGTACACACCATCAGGCGTCTATGTAGTCATAAAGTTCGCGCGCTGGGCATTTGAGAAATTCCCGGGTTCTATCGATCAACTTGGTACACAAATGCGCGCTGTTGGCGAGGCAATGAGTATAGGTAAAAATTATAAAGAAGCATTCCAAAAAGCTATTCGTTCACTGGAAACAGGGCGTTACGGGCTTGGATTTGCCAAAAACTTCAATGAACTTCCACTTGATGAATTACGAAAACTTTTGCTGGAGCCATCTTCCGAACGTCAGTTCATCATATACGAAGCCCTGCGAAAAGGTATGTCAATAGATGAATTGTTTGGTATTACCCATATCAAACACTGGTTCTTGCAGCAGATGAAGGAACTTGTGGAACTTGAAGAGGAGATACTTGAACACAAAGGAGGCAACCTGCCTGACGATCTGCTCATAAGAGCAAAAAAGGATGGTTTCTCTGACAGGTACCTTGGCCGTATCCTTGATGTGCCGGAAAATGAGATACGTAAGCAGCGCCTGTCTCTTGGATTGGAACAGGCATGGAACATTGTACCTGTCAGCGGTACGGATGATGCAGCTTACTACTACTCCACATACAATGCAAATGATGAAGTACCGGTATCTGACAACAAGAAGATTATGATCATAGGTGGCGGACCGAACAGGATCGGACAGGGTATTGAGTTCGATTATACCTGTGTTCACGCTGCCTTCACGCTGCGAGATCTTGGCTATGAGTCCATTATGGTCAACTGCAATCCTGAAACTGTGTCAACCGATTATGATACATCTGACAAGCTTTATTTTGAGCCTGTCACAGTGGAAGATGTACTTAGCATATATGAAAAAGAAAAGCCGGAAGGTGCTATTGTGCAGTTTGGCGGCCAGACTCCACTAAACCTTGCTGCAGAACTTGAAGCGGCCGGTGTGAAAATACTTGGTACATCTGTTAAGAGCATTGACCTTGCTGAGAATCGCGAATTATTTGCGGATATTATCAGGAAACTTGAGATCCCAATGCCTGAGCCGGGAATCGCTACCACACTGGATGAAGCAAGGGATGCAGCCGGACGTATCGGATATCCGGTTATGGTTCGTCCTTCATACGTGCTTGGTGGCAGGGGCATGGAGATTGTCTATGATGATGAAATGCTTACAAAATACGTTGTCGGTGCAATTCAGATCACACCCGAAAAACCAATGCTTATCGACAAGTTCCTTGAAGATGCACTGGAATGCGAGGTGGATGCCATATCTGACGGAAACGATGTATTCATCCCTTCAATAATGGAACACATTGAGCAGGCTGGGATACATTCAGGTGACAGTGCTTGTGTTTTGCCACCGGTTGGCATATCTGATGAACAGATCAATATTCTTGATGAATACACGCAAAGAATTGCAACCGAACTTAAGATTGTGGGACTTATGAATATCCAGTACGCGATCAAGGATGGAAAGGTGTACATCATTGAGGCGAACCCACGAGCATCCAGAACGGTTCCACTGGTGTCTAAGGTAACCGGTGTATCTATGGCACGCATCGCTACGGAGGTTATTATGGGTGCTAAGTTGGCAGATATGGATACACATAGGCGCAAATATCCTCATTTCGGAGTTAAGGAAACCACATTCCCATTCAACATGTTCCCCGAAGTCGATCCGATTTTGGGTCCTGAGATGCGTTCGACCGGCGAGGTGCTTGGCATGGCGGATTCTTTTGAGGCTGCTTTCTTTAAGTCTCAGGTCGCAGCAGGTTCCCCGCCTCCGCTTAAGGGTAAGGCTCTTATTACGGTTGCAAAAAGTGATAGGTCGCGTGCACTGGTTGTGGCAGGAGAACTTTTATCCCTTGGTTTTAAGTTGGTCTCTACCGGAGGTACGGCAGGGTTCCTGAAAGATAATGGTATCGAGTGTGAGTTTATTAAGAAACTGCACGAAGGTCGGCCTAATATTGTTGATGCCATGCACAATGGCGAGATCCAGTTTGTGCTGAACACCCCTGTGGGCAAGGAAGGCGCTTATGATGACAGTTATATACGCAAGTCTGCCATCAAGTACAATATTCCATATTACACCACAACAGCAGCCGGACTGGCAGCAGCAAAGGGTATAAGAGCTGCAAAGGAAGGACGTATCGATATCAAATCGGTACAGGAATATCATCGTGACGTTGTGTGAGACGTTGCGGTTTTTTTGGTTTTCGTGGTCATTGGGAACATATCCACAACTCACTCATCTCCTGCGAAGTTGAGTGGCTTTTATTTTTGGTATTTGTTCGTACATACCCTTTATTGCAAGAGCAAAATGAAACAGAGTAACATAATACAACAACAATGATCGATCCAGTAGATAATTTCAAGATTCCGGATGAATGGATTGCACTGACACAAATACCGCTAAACAAACTTGAAAAACAAGTTTCTCAGGGACTTGTAGTAGTATTAAGTAATGGTTCTATCCTGAAGCGTGGTTACACAACCGGAACAACTATTGCTGCTGCTGCTAAAGCAGCTGTCCTATCACTCAAGAAACATATTGACCATGTTTGTGTCCCTACACCTGCCGGACCTCGCGCATGTTTGGATGTCAAAGCACATGACGGATGCGCATTTGCAGTCAAACCTCAAAGTGATCATGAATCAGATATCACACGTGGTCTAAAATTCAAAGCCTGTGCACGTTTTACAGAAAAAACAATGGCAATGACAGGACAAATAATGCAAATAAAAGAAATTAAAATACTTGCAGGTGAGGGGATCGGAACGGTTGTTCGTGATGGATTGGAAGTAAAAAAAGGAAATCCGGCAATCAATCCGGTTCCAATGCAACAGATTCATGCTGCGGTTGCAGAAGCTGTTGAAGAGATTGGAGTTGAAAGTATTGAGATTACATTATCTGTTCCAAGAGGTGTAGAAGTTGCAAAGGATACGCTTAATGAACGGATCGGAATAAAAGGAGGGATTTCAATACTTGGCACGACAGGTTTTGTTGAGCCTTGGAGCGATCATCTCGGTGAAACAAAGGAAGTCCTGATAAAAGAAGCAACAAAAGTTGTGATCACAACCGGTCGTCTGGGTATGCGTTATTCTACGATGCTGTTCCCTGACCATACAATTATCATGTTCGGCAGCAGAATATCGGAAGGGCTTGAAGCTGCGACAGGTAATGTTGAAGAGATTGTTATCTGTGGTCTGCCTGGACTTGTTCTGAAATGGGGCAATCCTGACATCCTCAAAGACAGTGGCTTTGCAACTGTTTCTGACATGATGATAAATGATCCTGAAAATGAACGCTTGTTGAACGCTTTTGAACAGACCATCGAAAAGTCAAATGGTGCGAGGATCGTAGTTATTGACAGAAGCGGGACAGTGTTGATGGATAGTGGGGACGCATCATGATGATCGTTGGAGTTGGCGTTGGACCAAACATGCTCACACAAGAGGCTATCGAAGCGATCCAGAATGCATCTATTGTTTATGGCTCAGAGCGCGCCATTGAACTTGCATCCAAATACATCAGATGTGAAACACGCAAGATCGAGAACTATAGAACCCTGCATCTTTTACCGGAGGATGCGGTCGTGCTTTCCACAGGCGACCCCATGTTTTCAGGACTTGGCAAATTCGCAGGCGAGGGCGATAAAATTATTTCCGGCATATCTTCCCTTCAGGTCGCATGCGTTCGCCTTGGAGTGAACCTGACCGACCTTGCAATTATCACTGCACACGGGCGGGAC
>JAUVKD010000184.1 GCA_030596385.1 Methanosarcinaceae archaeon
ATCGATTCGGCATTCGCACCGCTTGTAATGATGATGCGTTTGCCTGCAAGATCATGGTTTCCAAGTACCCGTTCAACACCAAGCAAGATCGCATCATTCGATGCAATCTTCGCAATTCCTTCCTCAAGACGCGGATCAATGAAAGTAATTTCCCATTCTTTTAATTTCATGATGTTTTTGGTCACAGCCGGATGGTTATACATAGATCCATGCATAGCCGGAACAATAACCAAAGGAATATTTGAACCGATCGCAGTAGTAGCAAATGTTGTAACAGGTGTATCATCAATGCCCTGTGCAATCTTGCCTATGGTATTTGCTGTAGCAGGTGCGATTAGCAGCAGGTCTGCAAACCCATTTAATCCACAGAACCCGACATGTTCGATATTTCCTGTCAGTTTGGTAATAACCTTATTACCTGTTGCGTAAAAAAGTGCATCCGGATGTATTATACGTTCTGCTGCGGGGGTTGTAACAGCATAGACATCGGCACCATTTCGTATCAGTTCCCGTGCAAGTTCAATAACGTGCACGGCTGCAATGCTACCTGTCACTCCTATCACGATCGTTTTGTCTGTGAGTGATTTGCTTTTTTGCTCTTTGATCCGGAGTGTCGGATGTGAATTGTGAAGAATCATTGAACACATCTTTGCATTATACTAATAAGTAGATTGCCATAAATATTAACAAACCGATCCATAGCATCAAGATAGGCTTGTATTTCACAAGTAAAAAATTGGCAGCAATGTTAAATACTGATGAATTTAATATTAACCTGATCAATATGAGTATGCTAGAAATGCCAGAAATATGGGTTTTTTTGATTGCGATAATTGCAGCATTCATCCTCTATAAGATATTAAAAACAGTCAGACGAATGCTAATAAACACTATTGTCGGCATTGTCATACTTGTCATTGGAAATCTGGTGTTTGATCTTGAAATTGCATATGGCTGGATTGTAATCCTGACATGCGCACTTTCCGGTGCATTCGGCGCAATCGTTATTATATTACTAAAGTCCCTTGGGATTGCGTTCTAAAACAGGCGTGCAACCAATTTGATCATATGGCGTAAGTACAGTTTTCCCCTGAATCGTTTTTCCGATCTTGTGTCTTCAAGTTTTATTATTTCAAATCCTCCAAGGAGATGTGAGATTTCTTTTACTGTAAAATAATGGTAAATGATCCCGTTCTTGCGCAGGAATGTATCCGGTTCGATCTCCGTTCCCCCGTATCTCATATCGTCCACCCCGAACGCTTCAAAGAACAGGAAACCACCAGGGGAAAGCACTCGCTTAAACTCGCTTACTGCCGCACGCCTCTCATTTACAAAAATATGCTGTAAGACCCCATAACAGACGATCCCTTCAAAGGACCTGTTACTAAAAGGAAGTTCTGTTACACTTGATATCAGGTGTTCACTGTGCTGTCCGCTTTTTTTGAGATATGATTCGGAAGCCGCAATTGCGGTTTTAGATATGTCAATTCCAACGGTATTGTAGCGACGCGATAGTGGCAAAAGATGACGTCCGTTCCCGCATCCCGCATCAAGTACACGGCTGCCTTCATGCAGGTGATCACGCACTGTTTTGGTTGATCTTGGTCCGCCCCATGCAATGTGAGTATATTCCTGTTCCCATGCAAGCAATTGCGATCCCGGGGCGGGTTGTATAGGGTGGGGTAGAGGTAAGGGATAAGTGGTCATGTGCAATAATTTTTAGTATTTATTTAGAAAGGCATTTGTTTAGCAAATGCATTGTTTTATTCCATATAAATAAGCGCCTTGTTCGGACATACCTCTACACATGCCATGCACAATATGCACTTTTTATAATCGATCTTGACCATGCCGTTTTCCTTCTGCAGCGCTCCTGTCGGGCATACATTATCGCATTTCCCGCATATTTTACAGCCCAAAACTACGATGTATCCATCTAGCTCTTTTGTCATATGGAGCTGTTATGTTAATGTGGTATATAATGGTTCTGCAAGTATACTGCACAACCATTTATGGGGTTGTTAAGGTGTGTATTTATAAAAAATTGCATTGCAATTTTTTCAAACCCATATTCTGCAAAAGTACAACCCTGCTAATTTCAACATCATCCACAATATCATATCCGATATTATGCGCAATATCCTTTGCAAATGCCATAACTTCACCGTGCGATGGCATGGCTTCACGCGGCAGGCGCCTTCTTGAAAAACCAATATGCATATATGCCTTTACTTCAACAAAATCCGGTTTTGCCTTTTTTATAAGCTCCGCATATCCTGCCGGATCGAACATATTCAAACCCTTGATAGCAGTTATCCTGATGACTGTCCGCGTTTCCTTGTTTTTAAGAACGTGCAGGGATTCATTGATCCTCTTCCATAGATCAGGTGATTCGGGCAAACATGTTTTAATATAAGTGCTCTCATCCGGCGCGTCCAGGCTCATATATAACTGGCTCGGATCAACATTTTTCAACATCTCCGGATTTGTACCATTAGTGACAACAAAAGTACTAATCCCCTGCCTGCCGAATTCCTCAACAAGTTCAGGTAGGTATGGATATATGGTAGGCTCGCCTGATAATGATATTGCTGCGTGTTTAGGCTCGTTACCTTCCAGCCAGCGCTCCCTTGGTGCTGAACCTCCAAAACCTGATATCAATTTTCGCTGTGCAGCAATGCACGACCCCACTATTTCCACTGGAGAATCCCAATCAGTAGGCATAGTTACATCAATTTCCGTGGGGCGCCAGCAATGCAGGCATCTCTGGTTACACACAAGTGTAGGCGTCATCTGTATACAGCAGTGCGATGTAATACCGTAAAATCGCGATTTGTAGCATGAACCTTCATTCTTCATCGAACGAGCGAGCCAAAGACACGTCTTAACCGCTGAATGATTTCCTGCAAGACTATAACCCTGCTTTTTTAACAGGGTTTTAAAATCAGGAATATCAATTATACCTTCTATATCAATTGTTTTATCTTGTCGGGACATTGTAACACCCAAACTGTAACTTAAATATAAATATAAATTTGAATTTAAATACAAATATAAATTCAGATATAAACTTATCACTCAAACTTTAACATTGTTGTCTTCAGGTTTGATAGATCAACAACAGGAATTTGTGCAGGCATTGGCACAAGATTCACGCGCTTTTGGAATTCTGTTTGTGCTTGCCATGTACCTGAATTTATTAAAAGCACATTTTTATAGTTTTCGACTCCCACAGTGTGTACATGTCCGCAATGCATGATGTCAGGAATCTGGTTTATTACAAAATGATCATGTTTTTCAGGTGCAATGGAAACTTTGCTTCCGTATATAGGAGAAAGATGCCTTCGTTTCAACATTTCCACCATTGCAGTTGTAGGCTCCTGATATGATACACCTGGAATTGCTGCAACAAGATCATCTATTGAGCGTCCATGATAC
>JAUVKD010000066.1 GCA_030596385.1 Methanosarcinaceae archaeon
CCGTTTGATTTCTTGAGCTCTATAATACCGGCAAGCACATCCTGATTCGTGTTCAGTCCGATGCACTTCAGCTCTTCGAATGTCGTATCACCAAAAGGCAGTGGGATAAGTTCATTGACTATAGATGGTATATCACCCGGATCGAATCCAAGCTCTAAAAGCGGACTTTTTGCAACACTCACTTTCACATCTGCCATAGCCGTCTTATCCGGAAGCAATCCACTTTTCCCCATGAGCTTATGTATCTGGGGAAATCCGAACCTATGCGGAGGTACTTTTTTATCCACATTCTTATATAATTGACTGAGTTCGGGAACAGTGAGTTTCTCAGGTACTTTCATGTCAACTTTCTTTTCAAGATCAAGTAGTTCCAGCATTTCAGCAGGAATACTTACGTCTGGCATCTTGGTAATTTCTTTTATGAAAAATAGTTTAAGTGCGTCTATTTGTATACGCGCATCAACTGAATTACCCCATACAGGCGGATAATCAGGTGTGTCAGGAGGTGGAGGTGTTTGCCAGGAAAGGATTGCACGTACTTTTGGTATATTTTCGAATTTACACCATTTTTTCTTGGCATCAAGTATTATACTCAGATCGTACTCAAGTTTACTTTTGCTAGATATATTGTAAGCAGTGAAACTGAGCATCCCGACATCTTCCCAATCATTTGTATTGTTCCAGTCTACATAGAACCGTACATATTCTTTTGAACCGTCTGAACATATATTGCCACCGTATCCTGATGATTTTTTGACATGAACTACAGCTTCAAGCCTGTCGAACTGTGGATTAAATCCTATGCACATAAGTTCTTCAAAACTTGTATTATTATGCATGGGCTTTACAGGTTCAAAAGGGCTTAACTTCAGATTGCCAAAATAGTTCGGATTCATTGCAATCATGTATTTGAAGTTGATCCGCTCCGGTTCACCAACATCAGCTGTGCCTGCGAGGATCGATACGATATCTGTGAACCTCTCAGGGCCTATATGTGGTATATCCATAATCTCTTTAAGATCACTGAAATTCCCAGCTCTGGCCCTTTTATCAAGAATGTTGTTAGCAACTTTAATACCAACATCAGTTTCAGATGGAAATTCAATGGTGTCTGCAATCTCTTCGGATGTCTTGACCGTGTTTAGAAAATCCAGTACTTTTTTGGCATCTTCGGTATTTATCTCTTCAGGCTTGATGGTAGGGCGTTTCAGCAATGACTTTTTTGTGGACATTAGAACTCGCCTCCATAACAATTTGTCATACGGATAGATATTTGGTCTGATCCATTTGTTTGCATTACTTGCACATTATTCCCCTGTCTATGTTTATTTTCCCGCATATGGTATTCACTCCTTTACACTCGGTTTTAAGATCGAATACCATAATTTAAACATAAGCTATATCGATATATTCAAACCCCTGTCTATTTATACAAATAGATAGTGGCAGCATATTTATTTAAATTTGATATTCAAACCCCACAGATAATATCGGAGCGCACAATAATATAGCCCCAAATCACCCAATGTACAATAGTCGATTACCCTATTTAACATTTGCGATATTGTGTGCTGGAAGCCTTTATCGTGCCAAAAAATAGTTATGTTGATATCGAAAAAATGCATCATGCGGGCGTATTTACCTGAATACAAAAAGTTATAAATTATATACTATGAAAAAACATAACGTCATTTATGATAATATTCCAATAGAACTTAATCATAAATAATAAGTAACTATTCAGCCATCCTTGAGACCGGATACCGATGGCGAAAATCTATTTATTAGTTTTTAATACTGAGTCTATGTCCATCGATTTTAAAGGTGTTTGACAATTGTGTGCAATTATCAATTTGTGGGCGATTCAGTCTAAAGATAACGTTTATGATGGCTGAATAGTTACAATAATAAAATATATTCGATGCCTGATCACATAAGGGCATGTAGGGTCATCAAACGGTTTATTGATATAATAGATAGGAGTCAGCAACTCCTACCGTTTGACAATATAAAGTTTTATCAGGTAAACACAGATCAATAACACCCCAAGATTGTAAAATGCCCTGAAGATCGAGATATACTCGTGTTCAAGCCATGTCTCGATTATATTCTCCATTGAAAAATAAAGCTGAAATGTGGCTACAAATAACAGCAGCATGGCAATGATGAACGCTCCTCTTTTGAAGTATTCCTCCATTGTAGGTTTTTCATCGGTCGTATCGATCATTTCTCTCTCCTCCTTTGCATCAATGCCACTAATAACATCGTGGCACTGGCCAACAATATTCCAAATCCTCCCATTGCGTCATCCGCATAAGCCATTGAATCCTCCGTCTCTGCAGGTATGATGAAATCACCGGTCTCGACATGTTTAGTCTTCACTTGTGTTCCGGTATCAATCGTCATTTCAGGTTTAAGCTGCACATAATCTTCCCCGCGTTTTACAATGGTATCATTATTCCATATAAGCACTTCAACAACGTAATTATATTGATCGGGAACTGTCAGGTTGACACTCTTAATAATGGTGGTTTCAGGCCTGATCGAACCTGTCTCTATCCACACTTTATCTGCAAGCAGGCGTGCATCCATCTCCCTTGCCTTGATAAGTATCTTATAATTTTCACTTGTGCTTATGCCTTCATTTGTAAGGTACAGATCACTTTGTATTACAACCCTGCTGCCATTAACTTCCCGCACAAGGAAATCCATCCCTGCAACTTCAACACCGATATCCTGCACATCCGCAGGCAGGTTTTCCAGATTATTTATCGTTATTTCCCTGGTGTTCTTATTCTTTTCTTCTTCAAATAATACGGACACGATCCGATATCCGCCTTCTTTTTGTAATTTAAGCGATTGGGTAATATTTACGGTATCACCTTTATTGATGATACCAATATTATCCTGTGTTTGCACCACAAGTAAACCGGTTCTTGTACTGAATGCTTTTAGGAGGAGCGATGTGTTCTTGCTTGAATCACCGTAATAATTCTCAACATAGGTTGTGACATCAATGTCTACAAAAGCACTTTTGACCTCTTTTGCAGATATATCCATGTTCGTAATTCCAAGCTGGCTCTCATCTTCAAAACTTCGAAGACATCCACTTGATGAAATGGATAACAAAAGGATAGATGTTAATATCAAAATTCGGATTATTGCTAATTTGTACCCGGTCAAAATACCACCCTTAATTTTCTACAAGGTTAGATATTATTTATAACTATTTGCGATAAATTATGGAGATGTAGTCTTGAATATATTACTTTAACTTTATAAATAGGGCATCAATCTACCGATGACGTTTATGTATGCATGTATGGCTGGACAGTTATTAATATTTTTGAATCGAAACACCGATGACAGTTCCGCCATAAAATACCAATATCCGAATCAGGGACTAATACGAATCCATGCCCAAAAGTGCAGCCACCATATAACTTAGTCAGACGATTCAGACCCCATCAGTATTGCAATCCATCGTGTATCTTCGCTACTTTCCAGTGCAATTTTTATACACATGGTCAGAGGTACGGAAAGCAACATACCGATTATCCCCAGTACCCAGCCCCAGAACACAAGTGAGAGAAACACGATCAATGTTGACAATCCCACACCCCGCCCCATTACACGTGGCTCAATAACACTACCGATCACAACATTGAATAACAAATACCCTGCTCCTGCAAGAACCGTAGCCCCGGGTCCTAACTGGATAAATGCCAGAAGAAGAGCAGGGATAGCTGCAATAAATGATCCTATGTTCGGAATATAGTTTAGCAGGAATGCCAGCAAACCCCAGAGTAATGGGTAGTCAACACCAATAATTGCAAGCCATATAGCAATTAATATACCGGTTGTAAGGCTTATCAGTGTCTTAATCGCAAGATAGCGTTTAATAGCATCGATGATTTTGCTTAACTGCGTAATTGTAGTATCTGCATCACCAAGTGCTACACTTAATTTGGCAGGTAAACCCGATGCTTCAAGCAACATGAAAAATACCATTAATAATACCAGCAACGCATCTGTAAGCAATCCACCAAGTCCGGTTAGAACACCAGTGACCAATTGCACTATCTTTTCCTGATCAAAAATCCCGGGCAAGATATTGTCAGGTATATTGATACCAATGCTTTCAAGCCACACGATCATGATTGTCATCTCCTGATCAAGGTTTGCCTGGTAAGAAGGCAGTGCAGTCAAGATACTATCTAACGTTGATCCGACAAATCCAATCAGAATCAGGCCAAGCGTTATTACTGTGATTATCACAATTAACATAGCAAGCGGCATTGGAACACCTTTTTTATTCAGCCAAAATAATGGTGATGAAAAAATAACCGTCAGGAACATAGCTAGGAAAAATGGCACTAATATGGATTCAGCGGCATGCATTCCGGCAACAATTACTACGACACTTGCTGCTGCAAGTAGAAAACGAGTATCAATCCATGATCTGTACTTTTTGATGATTATATTCCCCTATTAAAGTTTGGTATAATACTATTAAACTTGTATGTATTTTCTAAATATAAATATATTGTATGTTTTGTGAATGAGATATATAAAATATAAAACTGTTTGAAGTTAGCCTCCGGTAAAATCTATATAACGCCTTTGATACCTCAACTCATACACGAAGCATCACTACACAACGATCCATTCTATGATAAAGCAGAACTTGTGATTTAGATTTACACAAGCTTAGACGACAAACTAAACGCACGTCCTGTAAAATATAACGAAGAACACCGGAGCAAGAAGTTGTTTTCAGGAAAATCTTACGGATATTACTTGATTGGTTTTTAATGGAATATGGTTATTATTGATTAGAGATATTGAGAAACTAACAAATGAATAAAAAGAAAATTTTTATAGAATATTCAAGAAATTTGTAGAACCACACGGAACATAAGCCTGAGAAGATATAATAACATGTTAGCCATGCCGCATAGTACATAGATTAAAACCGTTACAATGGGGGAATTACTGATTGCCGTGGATACACGGTTGATAACATTATAATAAAATAAAATATAATCAATAGACATACAAAAAGACAAGTCGATCGAACCTTTAATACGATTATTTAGACCCATATATCTCGCATAATTGTCGGCCAAAATGTATAAATGCAATTAAAAAATACTTATTAGTAACATTATGCCGATTTGCAGATGTTGAAATAACCACATTTTAACCTCACACGTCATATTTGGTATATGTGGAATATGTATGTAAATTGGTGCTAATATTTACGTATGCGAGAAGTGACATATTGGAAAACAGATCGATTTTATCCCCACTTCAGCGGAGTTAAGGATATAACTTGACGTTTAAAATCGTTATTCCTTGTATAAATATCATTTATTGATTCCGATATGAAAATATAAATATTATTGAAAATATTTAATATGCTTTTGTCAACCCTCGATGATCAGATCCTGCAATACTTAAACTCATATCCGGCATTTGATCCTATTATGATATTTGTATCAACTGTGGGACATTATGTCTTGTGGTTAGCGATCTTTGCAGCAATTTACTTTTGGAAAGGTAAAAGAATTGTAGTTTCGTATGCATTCACCATTTTTGTAACATTAGTAGTGGTACTTTCCCTCAAATCCTATTTTGAAATACCACGCCCTGAAAACGTGCGTTTTGTCATCGAAGCACACGGGTATTCCATGCCAAGTGGGCACACAGCCCTCTCTTTTGCATCTGCGATGTTTTTGCATCCACATGTAATCAATGGTTACCTCCGATCGTTGATCTGGATATTGGCAGCACTTGTCAGCATAAGTCGGGTGTTCGTAGGTGTTCATTATCCAACGGATATTCTGGCTGGTGTAATTCTCGGATGCGTATTCGGATACCTCGGATTAAAGATGGAACCCTACATATCAAGACACATAAACGAAAAGTAACTGTTCAGACAGCAATTCCCGCTTTATGATTTTGTTTATATCCAAGCTGTCTGAAACTATACTGTCGCTCGTCATTGATTTGGTTTATGATATGAC
>JAUVKD010000017.1 GCA_030596385.1 Methanosarcinaceae archaeon
AAGATCACTGCATTTCCTCTGCTATATGTATCATTTCATCTTTGTCCATTGAACCTGAGAGTGTCAACTGGATGTTCCCGATCTCCCACTGAAGCATTTTATTGTCATCAAATACTGAGGCAAATTTGCCTTCAACATCATTGATGCTGACAACTTCTGCATTGGCCATTATCGGTGATACCTGCGCCTCACCTTCAAAAACAATTTCAGTTACAGTTATTCCCAATCCCAGGTCACCATTCTTGTAATTCAGGATGACCGTCTCAGAAAATCCATCAATTACCATCGCATTTTCAAATTCATAACCATCAGGAAGATACGAAGGAACTAATATGTCAAATGTGGCTTCTTCCTTTGTCTCTTCAAGTGTCATCACTTGCGGTGTCAACAGTTCATCCATGTTAATAGTCTGTACTTCTGCACCTTCCGGAATTTCAAACTGGAATTCATTGTCAGATATACCGGTATTAATACGGAAGTTTCGATATTCTGCAGAGTACATTGGATTCCCGTCAGCATCTTTCATATCCATTTTAAGCGGCATCCATGTTTCTTTATCTACCCACACTTTCATGTCTCCAAACATGCCCGAATCGCTTTTATTTTTTGGTGACATATCGATTACATAAGTGGCCCTGCCATCAAAATTTTCAACGCCTTCGAGTGAAAAATCACTCTCATTTCACATCATCTCAACAAGATTTAGGTAATCCAGCTCGTTTTGTTCAGGGTCAGGTACATCCATTATTATGACAGTATTTTGCTGCGGATCGTATATCCACATGGTTTCACCATCAGAAACCGTAACACTTCCTGCCGTTTCAGCCGGTTGTTTTAGAACGGTTTTCATTTTATTCGGTTTTTTATACATCATATCGGCTTCCATTAACATTTCCTGGTCACCGAAATTCATTGTCATGTGCATTGTGAGTGAATAATCCTCAATATTATCCTGTTTCTGTTGCATTTTCTCTGCTATCTGCTCAGCGGTAAGATTATCATCAATACATCCTGCTACAAATAGTGATGAACTTATCAGGAGCAACATAAGTACTACTCTGGTTTTTACCATATTATAACCTCATTTAAGTTGAACAAGTGTGTTCGAACATGTAAGCACCAATTAGTATATGTGGTGCCAAATGTGCATATAAATAGACAAACAATTGTATATTAAACATGCAAGTACATAAGCATTTCGATGAATAGAAAAGTACAATTCTATAGTTCTATACCAGGTATTTATTTTACGAGTGTGAAAATGAAAACACTTCCCTCACCCTGCATACTCTCAACACGTATTGATCCACCCTGACCTTCAATGATACCCTTTGTGATCGCAAGTCCCAGTCCACTTCCTCCCACTTTCCTGGTAGAAGTACTATCAATCTGGTAAAATTTATCGAAAATCCTGTTAAGAAGATCAGGTGCAATACCAATACCGTTATCCTTTATTCGCACCTCTATAAAATTATCGGATTCAACAGATGATATTGTAATGTTTCCGCCCTGTGGTGTGAATTTCATGGCATTGTTCAGCAAATTTACAAACACTTGAATAAGTTTGTCCTTATCGGTTTTAATGGATGGCAGGTCTTTTGGAAAATTAACATCAATGGTAATGCCTTTTTCCTTCGATATGGTATCAACATTTTTGATAGACCAGTTGACGACCTCAGATAAATTTGTAATTTCCGAATTGAATTTGATCCTGCCAGACTCAATGCGGGAAATATCCAGAAGATCACTTACCATTCTCGTCTGGCGGTCGATGTTCCTGATTATCAGGTCAAGCATTTCTAACCTCACAGAAGAATCACAATTATCATCTTTTAAAAATTCAGCCGAGGTTTTCATGGCTGTCAGGGGTGTTCTGAGTTCGTGTGATACAATAGAGACAAATTCAGACTTTAATTTATCATGTTCTTTTAGTTTTATATTTGCACTTTGAAGCAATTCATTGGACTGTTTGATCTCGTGGGTTTTGCTTATTACCTCTTTCTCAAGTGTTTTATTCCATTTCATAAACAACAGGATTGTCCACACACTTCCGGCTAATATCAATATGCCGGACATCCCTATAAATACACCTTGTTTAATGTAAACTGAATGTATCAGGGAATTAACATCAGAAACAGGATTTGTCAGGCCGACAGACCACTTTTGGTTATGCCATCCAATTGATGAATAAGTAATAATTCTTTCTTCCCCGGTGCCATTTTCAAATATTTTGAAATATTTACCGCTGCCTTCTGTGCAATTTATCTGTTCCTGAATGATACTTGTATGCAACAAGTTAGATTCATTTACCAAATAAAAATCATTTTCACCAATTTGAAGTTCAGGGGAACTATCATATAGCAGCATTCCGTATTTGTCAATCAGGTATACATGACCCTGGGATGCATAGTTTTTCAGGAAACGGTCGGTGACATCAGAAACTTTAATTATTGAAAGTATAGTTCCTTTGAATTTACCTTCATGGAATACAGGAACCCAGATAAAAGAACCAAGTTCTTCCTCAAACATCTGCACCCCACCAGTGATGTATGTTTCTTTCTCTTTTTGTACCTTTTCAAAAGCAAAAGACTGGTTGTTTTCATAAAGGTTGTAACCAAGCGGCAAATTCTCTTCAGGATATCCCGCAACTACTGTGCCACTTTCATTGATAAACTGAATAGCATAAAACCCGCTGGATTTTTCGTAAATTGTCTTAAAGTGGGATGTAAAATTGTCAGGTGGTATCTGTGATTCCTGTTTTGCTATTATTTCTATCAGCAGCACTTTTTCATTCAGGAATACCTCGATTCCCCTGGAGATTTGTTTGTTGAGCAGTAGCTGCTGGCTGGTGAATTGCTGTTCAACAATATCTTTGACCTCGCTGTTCGACCGGATACCAAGAAATATGACAATGCTTATTAAAAGTATGGCTGCCACTGCTACTATTATATATGGTTTCCATCTATTTTGCTTTGCAAACATATGTGTTTGAACGCGAATGCCTCCTGTCAACAAACTTTTGATCTAGTGAGGCACAACATTATGGATATTCAGGTATCGCCTCTCCTGAGTACCATTTTTATTCTGGCCTTTAATTCATTTAAGTTGAAAGGTTTTGTGACGTAATCATCTGCCCCGATTTCAATACCTTCTATCTTGTCAGTGATATCACCTTTTGCAGTTAGCATTATTATTGGAATATGCTCATACTTTGAATTTGATTTTAACCGCTTGCAAACCTCAATTCCATCAATTTCCGGCATCATAAGATCAAGTAGAATAATATCAGGGTTTTCGGCTTTGACCTTTTCAATTGCATTTAACCCGTCGGATGCTTCAATAACATTATAGTTATCAGCTTCCAATGCTCTTTTTAGTGCGATCAATGCATCGAGTTCATCGTCAACAATCAGGATCTTTTGCCTTGTATCCGAAATTTTTTCTAGCATGTCTTTAATTATATGTTCTGGAAGCGATAGTATCCGGGCAATTTCTTTATTCGTGATATCAGGTTGTTGCTCGATCAGTTCGAGAATCTCTTTATCTATTTGTGGTTTCATAATTATCACTTCAGGTATTTACTACTTTTAAGTAGTACACTTATATTATTAAATCTTTTCGAAATATGCGAATGTTATGGAATTTATCGTTTTAATTTACAAAATAAAAGAAATGTTTATAACCAATAACTCCATATTACAATACGATTGATATGGATGCACTTGAAAAAATATTTGGTAAAACTGCACAGATGATTGTTCTTAAGAACCTGATGGACCACCCGGATGATTTTACGTATCTTTCAGGCATTGCAGAAGATACTGGTTTATCCCATTCCAGTGTCGCAAGAGTCATTGCACCTCTGGTTGATGCAAATCTTGTTACTGAAAAACCTCTTGGAAAACAAATTCGAACATTCAGAATAAATTTGGAAAATAATGCAACAATATTTGTCATGGATTTCTATAAAAAACTCAATGAAATGTTTGAATAAGAGTATCCACTTCAAATCTAATTGTAAACTGGAAAAATACAACCGGATCAAATTATAGATCACAGAGTGTTATTGTTTTTTTTCTCTGTGCTTCCCATGTTTTTCCGAACAATTCCAGAAGATTTTAAAAAGTCACTTAATCTATATTTATACCGTTTGGTTTTTAAATATAATTGAGATATTAGATATTCTCGTTCTGGTACCTGCCTGAATACCCTTCTTCAACCTCGGTGTTCAGGTTATAGAATAGCAACTGCATCACACGTGCATTTTTTTCCACATTAAATCCCGCAGGATTGTGCACGACAAGCATACATTCACTGCGACCGCGGTATCCTGCATCCCAGACGGCTGTCTCAAGGGTCACACCGCACCGGAGCAGGCTAGACCTTGGTTTTGCGATAGCAGCCAGATTTTTGGGTATGTTTACGATCTCATTTAAGAGTATCTTATAAGATCCACGAGGGAGAGTGATCCGTCCTTCGCTGTTGAATTCAATAATCTCACTTTCAGGAATCACACGTCTTGAATTGTCGTAATCAACTGTTCCTGTACCGTTGAGTTTTTCGACTTGTTTTAAAGTCATTTCGACACCGTTTGGTTGTATCTGGAGATTGGAGTCGATCATGTTTTCTACAAGTGGGGGCGTTGCGGAGATTAATTTGGTAAGTTCATTTCTGGATAATAAGGTCATATATTAGTGTAATATTGGTGGTGGATATTAATATTTTTCGGAAAAGTGGCTACTGTTTAAAACAATTTGAATTATTAATAAGTAGTAGTAAAAAATCCAATGGAAATACATTGATTGGAAAACCGTTACAAACAGTGTTAATCAGATGCAAATAAGGATTACAAAAGCAGTAAATATAACTTCTGCCTGAAATGGTTATGAAAGGTTTGAGCGGTATGAAGGCAAACTTTCAAGTACCGTTCTATGAAAGAGGGAGAGCGAGTAATCGCTCTTCTTTATTCGGCGATTTCAGACATTATAAAATATACACATACACATCGGTCGGACAAAACATAATATTTTTAATAACATTGGTGTGTAAAAATGCTATGCTGCGTTGCCCCACATTTATTCAATAAGTTGAAATGTCGCTAAAGCGGCATCGTTCGCGCCAGTGGTTTGGGAATGCGAAGCCTCCATAGAATTGCTTCGGTGTCAAAAATAGCTAAATAAATACTCTAAACCAGGTGTTTAAGCGGCATTTGATTTTAAAATTTAGTAAGTTACCATTATATTTGAAGAGGATACTTTAATAACAATATTATGAGACTTGATGCATACCTTGTAGAAACAGATCACTTCAGTTCGAGAGGTCGCGCAAAGCAGGCACTATTGAATGGGTACATAAAAGTAAACGATAATATCATTAGAAAACCTGCAAAGGATGTGTCAACCGATGATAATGTCGATGTTGCAGGGGGAATGGACAGGCCTGCAGGTTATTTCAAACTTGAAGAGATTCAGGAACACATCGGATTGATACGTAAAGGGGACTATGTGCTTGATCTTGGGTCGAGTGCAGGTGGTTTTCTTACATTTGCATCAGGGATTGCAAAATATGTAAAAGGGATTGAGTTTAGCCATGTTTTTCGCTCTGAACTTGACAAAATTGATTTTGAAAATGATAATGTTTCTATGATATTTGGGGACGTATTCACAATTCCGCTTAATGAATTGTCTGTCGTGCCAGTTGATGTTATTTTAAGCGATCTGACACTTGAACCATTTGATTCCCTTGAAGTCCTTGAAAGGGTTTTGCCATTATTGAAAGATGGAGGCAAATTGCTTCAGGTAATCAAGATCAAGGATCGCGGGAACAGAAAACCTTTATTAAAACAAATGGAGTCAATGGGGCTGAACATAATTGATGTGCTGGAATCCAAAAAAGAGGAGATATATATTATAGCAGTAAAGTCAAGTGGAATTTGAACTGATAAGGAAATGGAACATCTTGAACTATAAACACATACCCAATGATCTGAAAATATATAAAAATGGGGAGAGCGATAATGTTAATGTTAACTTACCAATCCGCCTATTTGTTGCCGGACTACATGGCGATGAATGGCGCGATACATCCTGTATTCTTTTGAATATAACCCCGCCGAAAAATGGCACACTGGCAGTTATCCCGATTGTAGACAATGGTAAATATGTTTCTACTCTGGATAACAGGTATTACACCAGTGTTGGCAGCAGGATAGTTGATGCCGTTGAAAGTCTACATCCTGATATCTATGTGGAATTGCACTCATACGCGGTTAATAATCTCGCAAAGCTTACGGATGAGGAGCGTATAAATAAAGCTGGAGTTCCTGCATATATTGAACTTGAAGATGGTGTACTTCTTGGATCAGTCCCACCCTACATCCGGCTCAAACATTTTCCAATAGATGCCCTTTGCCTTTCCTTTGAGATCCAAAAGAACAATGCGCGGTCAAAACATTTTGCTGTGGGGATGCTTGATGTTGTCAAAAAATGCGTTTCAAGAGATGAATTTGTGAAATATCTTGAAGACAGATATCCCTTGCAGGCAAAGATCGCTATTGAGAATTACAAAAGGTTCTATGGTTTGTAAGAATCCGGTCCGGATCATACAAACCATCCGTTGTGTTTTTGACCAATACTTACCTGCGACTGTCGAGCACAGGTGCAGACATACCATCATAGTTATGGATGTTATGTGCAGGATCAATATCAGCCATTACCTGTCTTTGCGCCTTTAACACATCATCAACCCGAAGTATCATCGTAGCGGCTTCAGATGCTGATTTAATCGCTTGTATCTTGACCCTCAGAGGATCAACAATACCATTTTCAAGCATGTCTTCTATCTCACCGGTAAATACATTCAATCCGGCGTTCTTCATATCTGTGTGAGCAGCACGGAGATTTAGTATTGCGTTTATAGTGTCATGTCCGGCATTTTCTGCAAGTGCTTTTGGTATTGATTCAATTGCATCTGCAAATGCTGATATTGCCATTTGTTCGCGACCACCAACTGATGCTGCATGAGCACGCAAGCCAAGTGCAACCTCTATCTCAGGTGCACCGCCTCCTGATACGATTGTACCATCTTCGATAACGTTCTTGACAACATGCAGTGCATCGTCAAGACTTCTTTCGACGTTTTCTGTGACGTGTTCAGTACCACCCCGAACAATGATTGTCACAGACTTTGCATTTGTGCATTCCTTGATGTAGGTCTTTCCGACTTCGGATTCGCCTTCCTGTTCAACAAGCCCTGCATATCCAAGATCATCTGCTTCAATTTCATGCACATTTCGAATGATGCGTGCACCTGTAGCACGTGATATGTTCTTCATTTCGCCATCTTTTACGCGGCGTGTTGCATAAATGTTGTTCTTTTGCAGGTAATGAACTGCATGGTCATCAATACCTTTTGAACAGAACACGACATTAGCGCCGCTTTGTACAATTGCATCGACCATTACTTTAAAGGAATTTTCTTCCTGTTCTACAAATGCAGCCATCTGGTCAGCAGACTGGATTTGTACTTTTGATTTGTTGTCGGTCTTGCCAAGTTCAATGGGTGTATCTACAAGTGCGATCTTTGCATTCTTAATCTTCTTTGGCATATTCGGATGAATTCTCCACTTATTAAGTACAACTCCTTTTATAAGCTCGGTATCATTGATCCTGGAGCCCGCATCCTGTGTGATAAGTATGTCATCATCAATGTTTATTGTACCATTGTCCCAAATCGCAAGTATTGCATCCACACATATTGATGAAAGCATATCTCCATACGCTTCTATCGCTTTGCCTGTGATTGATGTTTTTGCGATTTTATTCAGTATCTCTTTGTCGTCTGCTGTAACTGGGACTGCAAGATCTTCCAATAGAGTCACAGCCATTTCAGCGGCGGACCTGTAGCCTTTTACGATCATGGTGGAATGAACACCGATTTCAATTAATTCCTGTGCATTTTCAAGAAGCGCACCTGTGAGCACAACTGCAGTTGTTGTACCATCACCTGCAATCTTCTCCTGTGTGCGTGCAACTTCAACCATCATTTTTGCGGTAGGGTGTTCGATGTCCATCTCCTTTAAGATAGTCGCACCATCATTTGTGAGGACAATGTCACCAATTGCATTGACAAGCATCTTGTCCATGCTTTTTGGTCCCAATGTCGTTTTTACAATGTTTGATACTGCCTTTGCTGCATTGATATTCATGGATAGTGCATCTTTACCTTGTGTGCGCTCTTTACTTGAATCTACGATAATAATTGGCTGACCGCCATATTGTCCTGCCATTGATTTTAAGCCTCCTGTGATATGATTGATAAAAAATTATATAATATTTAATTGTAAACGAATCAGATTTAACTGTGTGTGGTTCTATAAATATGTTTCGAACGAGCAGGCCTTGGTGTGCCATGGCGTCATACTAACAACATTATGCCAATTAACAGATGGTTTGAAGAGATTTTGAAAGTGCTGCGGGTTATATGCTAAAAAGGTACTTGATATAGTACAAATGGGATACAAAAAGGGGTGTGAAATCTGACATAATCGCAGCAATTCCCGTTATGCTAATAAACGCATACAAGCGAAGGCTTGTTGTTTTGATATTTCGTGATAATTTTATGATATTATATGCTTTTACTCGTCATATCATAAACCAAATCAATGACGAGCGAC
>JAUVKD010000187.1 GCA_030596385.1 Methanosarcinaceae archaeon
ATTATAGAACCCCTGTCCGCCCGCAAAGTTCGTCTGCGCGCTTCCAAGCGCCTTGACCGCATGCAGTACTGCAACCTCTGCCTTCATTGCCGGACCTGCCACACTTGCTTTTGTTCCTGAACCATCAGGCATTAATCCGTAATAAAAGAAATACCGCAAATCCCAGTCCTGACAGAACGCACGGGTCCCGAGATACTCAAGGTCATGAATATGAATATCACCATTTAGGTGGAGATCAGCAAGTTTCGGAGGCAGAAGTAACAGGTACTGTTCCTTTGATATCTTATCCGCTTTCTTCTTGTGGGATGTCTCGGCATTTTCCTGCAGGTTAGCATTATCCTTTGCCTCGAATCCCGTACCTATATCTATCTTGTAAGCATCATATACCGGGGTACCCACACGTGTCGAGATATTACGCCATTCGACATGTCCGCGCTCAAGAAGCACGATATTAACAATTTCCCGAACAAGCGGACCTGACAGGAATTTTAGATTCATGCCGCGAATTCGTTTTTCTGTTTCTTTTGCAATATCCTTTGCCTGGTCCCTTGTAATTGCCGGTTTACCGTAGAACTGCTCGCTTAGCACGGTTTCCTTTATAAGTTGTTCAACAACCACATTTCGGTCCCATTCAACCATGTGCCCATCTGTTGTGCGCACTCTGGGCATGGTAGGTATTGATTGGCCGTCAAGTGTTTTTTGCACAGCATGGTGCCCTGCTAATTGATCATTATCACCTTTATTCATTTTACCCGCTCCTTTTGGTTTTTACAATTGGTCATGATTATATTATAATTACAATATACTACTAAGTGCATCAAGGTTCACATCCGTTCCCTTAAACAGGGCATCATATTCCAAAAACTCGTCACCGATCTGCAAAACCGGAGCTGTCACTGTGAATACCCCATTTACCCGCAACTCGGTCAACGACTCTGGTGTGGACATATCTGCTACATCAAAGGATATATTATTTGATTTCAATACCTGTTTCAGTTTTTCGCATTTCGGGCAAGTTTGGGTTGTATATACTATGATTCCAGACATAATTCGCACCTTTTAAGTTAAATAATTGTTTTTAAAACAATAAGCCACAAGAGAAGGAATAGTAGGACATAATTTTATAAAAACATGTCCGGGCGCCATTATTAATAACGTGGAAATAATTCCCCTATTGTAAATTAGACTAAGTAACCAAGAGTAAATAAGACTTTTCAATTCCACTTTTGATACCAATTTTTATTTATTCATTACCAAATATGGTAATAAATATTGCGTGTCATTTTTTTAAGTGTTACCAGTTATGATACTAAATATATTTTTTATACCGGAGAAGGGACACAATATTCCACAACTCTGGAATTTCCGGGGTGCTGCTGATTAAAAAAGGAATTTTTCACTCGATAAACTAAAAGCATTGCTTCTAAACTAATGCCTGGATTATAAAACCACAAAAGACATCTATCTACGATTTGATGATGGTAATTGGCCTGAAAAGTGTGCCAGATCAGTACGTCTTGAATTTATTTATGCAAATATCTTTCGTCATGTTTTACAAATAAGGCCCAAACTGTTCCCATGCAACTCCCTCTGCTCTCCTGATAACATCTTTAAGTGGCACACCACACATATTTGCCACCCTCTTGCAATCCTCGAAATCAGCCGAGATATTAAGCAGAGTGCCATGTGTGTCCTGTGCAATCTTGACAGTGATCTCAAATTCATGTTCTTTGATCATAATCTTGACACTGTCCATATGCCGATCTGCGATCAAGCGATGGCTCGTAGGAATTATGCGAACCCCCAGCGAACCCGTTTCAATAATTATCTTGCGCGCGAGTCTTGAAGTATCCTGCGATTTTGCAATGACATGAATAATATGTCCGGCCCTACCCTTTTTCATGGTCGCAGGGGTTATCGTAACATAACGCGCTCCCATTTCAAGCAGTTGATCTATGAGGTTTCCAAGAACCTCACCTGTGACATCATCTACATTGGTCTCAAGCACCTCAATATGATCCCGTATCAAGGCATCATCCATATCAGCTAAAACCGTGCGCAATACATTCGGATGAGGCGTGTCCGCATTCCCTGCACCATAACCGATACGAATTGGTGTGGACTGAGGGAATGAATCAACAGTGGTTGAAAAATGTGTTAACAGTGCCGCACCTGTGGGAGTCAGCAATTCACGCTTGATCGTACCATCTTTAAACAGCATCTTACCGGCGCGCAGTATCTCAAGAGTTGCAGGTGCAGGAACCGGTAGTATACCATGTGCCGACTCTACAAAACCGGTGCCTGTTGTGATTGGTGTACAGTATACCATATCCCACTCAAGTTCATGGATAGCAGTACATGCACCCACAACATCAGCGATCGCATCATCCTGCCCGACCTCATGGAAATGAATATTCGTAAGAGTCTGCCCGTGAACCTTTGATTCCGCATCTGCCATCAGGGAAAAAACCGCAAGTACATCCTTTTCCACCATTCCGGGCAGGGATGCTGATCTTATCTCATCCAACATTTCGAGATACCCGCGGGAATGTTTTTTTTCAGACTTAACATTAGTGTTAACATCAACTTCAACTTTAGCAGCAGCGATACCGCGTTTTATCACCTGATTTACAGATACTGAAACATCGGCTGCCGATTCCATTGCCTCACACACTATAGATGCATCTATGCCAAGATCTATCAGGCTTGCAATAATCATATCCCCTGAAGCGCCTGAAAAAGTGTCAAAAACCAACGCCTGCATCAAAAATCACTGTCAACCAATAATTTTTAAACCATATAGTTTTTATGTATTGGACTAAATATAAGCGTTAGATTACTATATTATAAAAAATCAAAGTATTTGAATATCTTTAGTAAGATCGGTGTATAAATGAGATTGTTTTATCTGAATCAAAAAACAATACAACCGCCGCATGCGGCGTCATTTTCACATCATTCAACACAAAAATGGCGTTTATTTATAAGATAATTCACTTATCCGTTAAATGTTAAAAGATGAGAATTTTATCGGTGATGACGGGGTGCGCCGCCTACTGCGGATTGACCCGGCATCAAGATTACCTGAACAAGTACAAATCAAAAACAAGATCGTTTTTCGGGATGAACTCAATGAATGAAATACAAATGAAAGTTGAAAAAGCACATCCTGGCGACTTAGCACGTGGCATAATTCGCCTTGATCCAAACACACTTTTGAGTACACAAACGTCACCTGGTGATATTATAGAAATTGTTGGTAAAAGACAAACGGCTGCAAAAGTCTGGAGAGCAGACCGTCAGGACTGGGGACAGGGCATCATTCGAATTGACGGTTTTATCAGGCAG
>JAUVKD010000090.1 GCA_030596385.1 Methanosarcinaceae archaeon
ATAGTCTAATTCTGTACCTTTTGGTTCAAGCGTAAACAGTCTACTTTCGCTTGTTATCATTAACGACTCTTACGATGATTCAACTTTCATTTCTTCATAGCATTCATTACCCTAGCAGATTGTCCGAATCAGACTTCCGGAGTTTTCCACATTGTCCTGTTGGCTCCACCCATTCCATTACTGGTAATAAGTGTCACAGTAGGGTCACTCCGAATGGAGGGAGTGGTATTTCTGCAATTCAAGATATGACTTTCTTGTCACAGCGCCGCCTGCGGCGGGTTGCTGCGTGGGGTATAGCAATTTTGGCTGTGCATCGACATTTTATCGTAATCAGCTAAACAAGTATAATAAAGTTACCAAAAAGTGCAAAATACAACTTTAAAGACACCCTGAAAGTTTTACTTTACACAGCTACCTCGATCAGCAATTAGTCACCATTTTATGATCATTATTCGAAAGATTGATATATATTCAAAACCGTTTTAATTTTCCTTCAAATAAAAATTGAACTTTACTTTTACTATTACCATTCTACTACATCATAATTTTGTGGATATCATGGCAGACGGAAAATGGGATGAAAAATTCAAAGCGTTTTTAAAAAAATATTACTGGGAAGACATACTCCATCTCGGAAATGAATACCCGGACCAGCGAAGTATATCTGTTGATTTTTCAGATCTTGAAATATTTGATCGTGAACTTGCAGACGAACTCTTGGAATATCCGGATGAAGTAATTCCATCTGCTAATCAGGCACTCCGGCAGATAGACCTTCCGATAGATAAAACACTTGATGATGTACATGTGCAGTTCATAAAGATACCAAACAAAATTTCCATACGAGAACTTCGGAGCAAGCATCTTTTGAAGTTTATTGCTATTGAGGGAATGGTGCGAAAAGCCACTGAAGTACGACCAAAAATAACAGATGCCGCCTTTTTCTGCATGCGCTGCGAGCATGTTACAAACATACTACAGGATGGACAGAAATTTGTAGAACCAAAATTTTGTGAAAACGAAACATGCGGAAAGAGTGGTCCATTTAAAATCCTTATAAATCAATCCACATTTCTTGATTCCCAGAAACTTCAGGTACAGGAATCTCCGGAAAACCTGAGAGGTGGTAGGCAGCCACAAAGTCTGGATATTGATGTTGATGATGAACTTGCAGGCAACGCAACACCAGGTGCGAGAGTGATAATAAATGGCGTGCTACGATCACACCAACGAACACTTCGCGAGGGTAAATCCACTACTTATGACCTTGTGCTTCATGCAAATTCCATAGAATATATTGACACTGAATTCGACGAACTTGAAATATCGCCGGAAGATGAAGAGATAATCCTCAAACTAAGCCGCGATCCTGAAATATATAATAATATTCTTAGATCCATTGCACCATCGATATATGGCAATGAAAGCATCAAGGAAGCCCTTGCACTCCAGTTATTCTCTGGTGTTCCAAAGAACTTGCCTGATGGTTCCAGAGTGCGCGGTGATATTCACATACTACTCGTGGGCGATCCTGGTATCGCAAAAAGCCAGATGCTGCGCTACATGATAAAAATCGCACCGCGTGGTGTTTTTGCATCCGGAAAAAGCGCATCATCAAGTGGTCTGACCGCTGCGGCGGTAAAAGATGACCTGGGAGATGGGAGATGGACACTTGAAGCGGGGGCGCTTGTCCTGGCTGATATGGGTATTGCCGCAATTGACGAAATGGATACAATGCGCAATGAGGATAAAAGTGCCTTGCACGAAGCAATGGAACAGCAGACAATAAGTGTTGCAAAAGCGGGCATAATAGCCACGTTAAAATCAAGGTGTGCACTGCTTGGTGCTGCAAACCCTAAATATGGACGATTTGACAGGTACGAAGGAATTGCACAGCAAATTAATATGGCACCGACACTCTTGTCAAGATTTGACCTGATCTTTGTATTGCTGGACACACCTGATGATGAACTGGATATGAAGATAGCACAACATATCCTAAAAGCCCATCGGGCAGGTGAGATGTTAGAACAGAGGATCCATCTTCCAACAAGTGAAATAACGCAGAAGGATGTGGATTCGCATATGGAAGTAATATTACCTTTGATATATCCCGATGTCATGCGAAAATATGTGGCATACGCCCGCAAGAATGTGTTTCCGATACTGGAAGAGGATGCATATAAACACCTGATCGATTTCTATATGGGACTTCGTAAAATGGGTGAGGGAAAAGACGCACCGGTACCGGTTACCGCGCGACAACTCGAAGCACTTGTAAGGCTATCAGAAGCAAATGCACGTATAAGACTCAGTAATGTGGCTACCATTAATGATGCAAGACGGGCAACTCAGATAGTACATTCCTGTTTAAAGCAGGTAGGAGTTGACCCTGATACAGGTGCATTTGATGTTGATGTATTAACAACCGGCACAAGTAAGAGCCAGCGGGACAAGATTAAAATAATGAAAAACATAATACGAAAGGTAAGCGAACGCCATTCAGGTGGCAAAGCACCGCTTGAAGAAGTATATCAGGAAACTGAAGCTGAACAGATCGACAGGGGACATGCCGAGGAACTGGTCGCAAAGATGCGACGTACAGGCGACCTGCTAAAACCAGACAATGATCATGTAAGATTGGTTTGATATGTAGGTAATACCATGTACCTTAAAATACATAAGTCAGGAAGCGGAATTCTAATCGCAGTGTGTGATAGGGACGTACTCGGAAAAACACTTAAACATGGTAGTGTCAATGTGGAGATTTCGGAAGGATTTTATAAAGGAGACATTGCATCTGAAGAACAAATATTCGAGGCACTGGCAAATGCTACAAGCGCAAACCTTTTTGGTGAAAAAGCTGTTTCATGTGCCATAAAATGCGGTGCAGCAAGTTCTGAATGTGCGATAATGATAGATGGTGTTCCACATGTACAAATATTCTGTATATAAATCAAATTAAATCAATTATTATATTTGGTATTCAATTATTAATTGTGAATTATGAGTTATGAATTATTAATTGTGAATTATGAATCATAAATTGTAGATTTATTGTAATGGTGGCTGAATAAGTGAGTGGCAAAAATGTTAATATAAGTTCTCTTGAAAGAAATGATCTGATAGCCGGTGTAATTGCAAAACACAAACGGTTCATTGATGAATATAATGGGGAATTCAATGAACTTGATGGAAAAGTGACATCACTGGACAAACAAGCCGAATCCGCAAAAAAGAACCGGGAATATGTTCTTGAGCGGTTGGATATTTTGAAAGAGAAACGTCATCAGTTATATCATCAAGCAGAGAACCTTCTTGGTGATCTATCATCATTTGACGAAATCCAGGTGGATGATAACAAAATTATTCATTCCATTTATGATGCAATTGTAAGAATCAAACCATCTATGACACTTGAAAATGAAAAGCAGATCGTTAATGAGATAAAAGAAAAACTTTCAGGGATGTCCTTTGATAAACAGGATATTCAAAAACTCATTTTCCAGATACGATCAAAAGTTGATGATGCTCTTGGTTCAAGCATTGAACTTAATTCGATCACAGGGTCTGACAAGGAATTCAATGATATGTTCTTTAAATTGAACGATGAACTGAAACAAGTTGTGCCACGACATGGCTGGCTCAAAAATCGTATTGAAAGCCACAAAGCCGGACTTAAATATTGGGAAGATGCAGCCAGTGGAAAAGTAGTTACGACAGACGAGGCGGTGGAATCATGACTGATATTTCTAAAATGACAGAACGGGAATTAAAGGATAAGATCAATGCAATAAGAACCCAGATCGATCAAAATGACAGGTCCTTGAAGTCAATATTCCGCGAATTGAAACTGCATCGTACTGATACCACTGACCTGAAGGAAAAACGCGATGATCTCAATTCTAAAACAAGAGAATTTATTCCAGAGGCTCGTAACCATAAATCAAAACGTGACGATGCAAATAAGAAGATCGCTGATCTTAAAATGCAACGAAGCAGCATACAAGTAGAAACGCAAAAGGTTGTAGATGATATATCTCAAATGAAAGCAAAACGGGATGATTTTAATAAACTTTCAATGGGCAGTGTGAAATCATTATCAAAAGCCTATGCTTTTGAACTTGATAAGTTGTTAAATGCTGATATTCCTCTTAAACATGAAATTGATATTGTTGAAAGATTGGATCAACTTGTGGGGCGGCTGGGTGCTGCATTTAGTGCAAATGAAGTGCACGAGAATATAATTGGATTATACGAAAGTTCAAAGGGCATATACAACACGGGTGATGACATAAGCGACCAGATACGAGCGCTTGCAAAAGAATCACAAACACATCATCTTGAAATGCTTGAGATATACAAAAAAGTTGATGAAATTCGAAAAGAAGCCGATATGTACCATGCACAGATCATGGAGAAATATTCTGCTTCTGCTCCACTGCGAGCAAAGATCGATCCTCTAAAAGCAAAGATCGAACTTCTTCGTAATGAACTCAGTGTGTACCTTGAGAGATCAAAGGAAATGCAACTTACAAAGGATGAGATGAAACAGGATGAACAGCACATCGTAGCAAAGGAAAAACTAAACAAGAGCGGACGCTTGAGTCTTCAGGACCTTAAGGTTTTGATGGACAAAGGCGACATCAAGTTTTAGTTTGTAAGGTTTCAGTATATTTTACTAAAGGGACATGCATGTTTTAACTCTAATATACATGTCAATATATTCTTACGCTTAAAAAATCTATAATGTCCTAATCGGTGATGGTTAACTGTGAATTAAAAAATTCGTGCCATGTCCACAGGTAATCCGTCAATCCTTCTAACATTGCTGAAGAAGTTCTTTTTTGAATCCGTTTATGAAATTCCAATGGAATTGAAACAATTGAAGTGAACATTCCAGCCTCCCCCTTCGTTTTAAAAAACATTTTGTTTTCCGTATCAACCTACCAATCCTTTCCCTGAGTATCCCCGTTGTAGTTCTCGACATCGGTGGTTTCTATATCACCAATATCCGGATTACCATATATTGTCCTTTTCTCTTTGCGGATGAGTCTTCCGTTTTCCTTGATCTTTATAAGCTGCCCATAATCGATACAGGTATCTGCATAATAATCCGGTAAAACATAAGTGTAATCGTCATTTCCATCGGTAAATACCTAAATTTTAGACTGCGGAGACGGCTGCTCTACTCTTTCAGATCACTTTTCTATCATTCTTCCACAAGTTTCTTGAGTTCTTTTCCCAACTGAAAAAGCCACAAAGAGGTAGGTATTTCGCTTTATGCAGGTGTATATCCATTAGAATAGTGACTAATGGCCCCTACCCCAATATCATACCCTTCTTGACTTATCATATTTTCCCTCCCTTA
>JAUVKD010000138.1 GCA_030596385.1 Methanosarcinaceae archaeon
CGACGTTGGTGGAGTCAAGTTTGGAGGACAGCCAGGCTAGTATCCTACAGTTTTGATCGGTACAATGTTCTATAACAGACACAAAATTGTGACTAATGAGGATACAGGAGAATTCAACAAGGGCGCAGCAGATTCCTTGTGGAATGATATGCAAGAGATGGGAGATGTTACAGGTAACCCATACATCAACCAGATCGTTGGTGAAACACCAGAAGCAATCAAGAAATTTATTGATTGGTTTATTGAAATTGATGATAAGACTCCATTCCTGATCGATTCATCCGCAGGTGATGTCCGTTCAGCAGCAGCAGACTATGTTACAGAGATCGGTGTTGCCAAACGTTCAATCCACAACTCTATTAACTCAAGTGTCCATGATGACGAGATCGAGGCTATCAAGCGAAGTGGTATGGATGCCGCAATTGTTTTGGCATTCAATGCGACCGATCCGAGTGTGAAAGGAAAACTTGAGATCCTTGAAGTTGGAGGCACAGGTCAGGATAAGGGAATGCTTGAGATCGCAAGAGAGTGCGGTATCACAAAGCCTCTTATTGATATTGCAGCAACTCCACTTGGTGCCGGTGCCGGTGCAACTATCCGTGCTGTCACAACTGTAAAAGGCCATCTCGGTCTTCCGGTCGGGGCAGGATACCATAACATGGCATCTGCATGGGACTGGATGAAGACGTTCAAGAAAACTCACAAGGACGCATACATGCCTGCTGATATAGGTACAAATCTTGTAGCGCAGATAATGGGTTCGAATTTCCAGTTATTCGGTCCGATCGAAAACGCAACAACTGTGTTCCCTGCAACAGCAATGGTTGATATTATCCTGGCTGAGACAGCTAAGGAACTTGGTATCGCGATTGCTGATGAGGAAAACCATCCGATAAGCAAACTGTTTTAATCAAACCAGTTTTTCTTTTCTTTTTTTGGTAACTATTCAGCCATCATCAAAACAGGATAACGATGGTGAAAATCTGTTTATTTATGTTGATAGTGATACATCTTTTTGTATCAAATTATAAGTCACAGTCCATAGATTTCAAAGTGGCTTGATAACTGCTTGCGGTTCTATATATGATATATTAGGTCTATCGACAACGTTTATGTATGAATGAACAGTTGTTCTTTTTTGAATGGAATTTGAATTATATATTGCTTTAGCCATATGTTGTTAAAGTCGCAAGTCCTGTTCTCAGAAGAGGGAGGGCGAGTAATCGTTCATTCTTATTCAGTCTGTGTTGTTTCCAGTTAAAACCCGACCTGTATTCCCTCAAAAATTCTCACCATCTGCTTTGCAAGTCCCACAGATACATCCACAGACTTCATCAACGTATCGGCGCGCACAATTTCGCATTTCATCTCTTCAAAATCTGCCAAATCCGCAGTGTCACGTTCATCGATCACAAACACATCCACAATGTCCTGATAACAATCCAGAACACCCGCCGAAGATACATCGTATCCGCGCGCATGCATGAGTTTTCCTGCCGGACCGCTGACAGGTTCTTTACCAATTATCGGACTTACCGCAATTACCTTTTTGCATTTTAGTATTTCACGCATACCTGGCAATGCAAGGATAGGTCCTATGCTTGTTATAGGATTGCTTGGACCTATCAGCACTTCGTCATTCGTATCAAGTGCCTCAAGCACGGCCGGTGCAATAGCGGCATCGGAAATGCAATCTATTGAAACATCCAGCACATCCGGTTCACCATAATTCTTTACCCAGAAATCTTGGTAATGCATCTTACCCTGCGGCGTAGTTATAATTGTAGATACCGTGTCATCAGACATTGGAAGCACATCTGCTTTTATGCCAAATGTGCCGCAGAGTTTTCGAATCGCAGATGTCAGCGTACCACCACTTCGCAGAATATCTGAACGCATTATGTGGGTTGCACGGTCAAGGTCGCCAATCATCATACCTTCATCAAATCCCGACGATCTCATCGCCTCGTAAGTTCGGAACGTATCTCCAGCAACCCCCCACCATTTTTCAGTATCGAGCCTGCCTGATAACAGGTACAAGACAGTGTCAATATCAGGAGTTACCAGATTGCCGGACACCCATATGTCTTCTGCAGTGTTCACAACTACAGTGATATTCTCCTGCGGTATTATTTTACTAAGCCCGTTTAGCAATTTTGGTGTTCCGGTGCCGCCAGATAGTATTATCATGGTTTGTATCGTCCTTTTTTGTATTATTAATCATCATTTAAATTAAACAAGTTGTTTATTCGTATTTGTTCGTATATACTTTTTATTGCAAGAGCAACAAAATAATGCATCTTGTCGCCTACTATACAAGTAGGCCGAGAGGGATAACAAATCATTTGTTTGGGATGCATTCCGTAGATATACCTATTATCCTCACATCCTTTTCAACACACTCCGGCCGTCTAAAATATAGTTATGAAAAACCACCCGATAAAAGTTTAAGCGACAGGAGTTGATGTGAACGATTTACATTTGAACTCGTCACATTTCTTAATTCCCTATGAATAATGTTTAAAGATTATCAAACGGTTTGAGCGAACGACATCGAATGTGTGTCCATTTGCTTCAAATATATTAGAGAAATACCGGATAAGATATGATATCGTTTTATCATCTTTGTAATCATGCTGTATCTTTACAGATTCATGATATGGTTCCAGGTGTATTACGATATGGTTTACAATCTGCGAAATTGAATAAAATCTTTTAAACAGCACAAGCATTTCAGAAAGTGGAATATCCTTTATAGGTTGATTGGTCACAGCTTCAAACATGCCAATACCATCGGGAATATTGCCCGCAGCAACGTCCTCAAATTGATTCTTTGGAATGGATACTATTTTATAGTCTGTCATGCGATGGACGTTTACAATTCCATTCCAAAATTCAGGTTTATTGCGAAGTTCCCTATAAACGATATCAAGATATCCAAAATGTTTTTTAATCCCGTATGGCACTTTGCCAGATGCAACAGTTGCTTTTTTAAAGTTGATCCTTATTGATTTTGATCTGCGAAAAAGGTCATCAATGTCTAGCTGCTTCCATTTTGCAATGAACAATGTAATGTGTTCCGCAAAAAAATCCCTCAGGTATGAGTTACCATTTGAAAGTACAATTTTTGCAGTTTCGGGGTTTATGGGATCTGTGCAAAATATTGAGGTTTCTATACCCCATCCAAATTGCTGACTGAGATTGTTGAGATAGGTCTCAAGTTCCATCATTGTCTCAACTAAAAACGGATTTATGAGTTCGTCAACAAGTTCCTTCTCTATCAGGCATCCGCTGCTATTTTTGATCAACCACTTCAATGCCGTACGGTTTATAATAATATGATCTCCGTTTTCGATCAATTCATCAAATCCGGAGGGTGAAACGGCAGGGACTTTTAATGCATTTATGGATTCTTCAATTGTTTTATGTTTTTCCAATGCAGCATCTGTCAGTTCAATTGTGTCACGAATAGCTGCGCTCAAATTTCCATCGTTCGCATCCAGAAGTGGCTGCAATTTTTTTAAGTATTGTTCATCCAGCGATATATTCTTTCGAATTAACATTGTATCAATAATTAATATTGTTCAAGTAGTGATTATTTATTCTGGTAATCAAATAGTGCTACTCAGTATTAAGTCTTTTCATGGATATAAAATCTTCAAAATACAGGATAGTACTATAATATCGATTAAAAATGATATTAATTGGGTATTAATTATCTATATGGCAATATATGCCATATAGATGACCTATTCTTAAATTGATACGTGAATATCTCTTTATTGACAGTAGTATCTCATTCACAACATAATATATATGAATGCTACTACATGTTAACATTTGTACATCATTTTTGTTGTTTAACATAAGATGTTAAACTAGCGGGTTAATGGAGTGGGGTTCCTTCTTATATTTTTCATCATATATTCAATATGTTTTATGATTATTCCATGCTTTATACATAGAGTTGAATGCTTTGATAGAACGCGTATATTACAAATGACACAAATAAATACAGGTTAAATTCATACGTGATAATTCGTTAAATTCATGTCATCTGTGTTCTATTAAAGTAAGGTATTATGAATTATCACTATCTTTTAAAATTCGGAAAGTGCGATATATTAAATTAATCGTATTTGTATAGCTGCGTAAATTTGATTGTTCGATCTGAAACTAAAGCTAAAGCTAAAACCAATACAAACGCCGCAGGCAGCGCTGTGACAAGAAAGTCATATCTTGAATTGCAGAAATGCCACTCCCTCCATTCGGAGTGACCCTACTGTGACACTTATTACCAGTAATGGAATGGGTGGAGCCAACAGGACAATGTGGAA
>JAUVKD010000005.1 GCA_030596385.1 Methanosarcinaceae archaeon
CCCAAACCACTGGCGCGGAAGATGATGTTTTCGCGACATTTCAACTTATAATATCATATATAAGATAACACAGAATAGCGTTTTTACACACCAATGTTATTGAAAATGTTTAGATATATTCGACAGGGGTGATCGATTTGATGATGTAATAGGATTACTGCAATATATAAATGTTCCAGAAAGTGATTTAATTATTGTACCCCACAAAATAGCTGCGGAGTATAATTTAAAATGCTTTAGCAGAATGAGAAGAAACTTTCGTATACCGTTCTATACAGGAGAGAGGTCGAGTAATTGCTTCTTTTTATTCGGCGTAGCTTGTTTTTTGCATCTATTTAACTCCCGTCCAGCGATTTTAAAAACATTCACCTATAGCATCATAATCCCGTTGGATTACATCTCAAAAAATTTCAATTCTGGTTTTAATTCTAATTTTAAGATCAGCAAACACAGCGCCGACTGAAAATCATGAGATTTTTTAATATATTCGGGATAAATGAATCGTGATATAAAATATTTGTATGTGTTTAGCTGATTACGATAAAATGTCGATGCACAGCCAAAATTGCTATACCCCACGCAGCAACCCGCCGCAGGCAGCAGATTCCAATCATTATAAAAATGTGTATATGCCTATATCGGTCAAATAAAACCGAACATTTTTAATAACATTAGTATGTAAAAAACGCTATACTGCGATATTCTACATTAATTTTAGAAATTGAAATGCTGCAAAAACGCCCATATCGTTTGCGTCAGTAGTGTGGAAATACTTCGCCTGCGACGGATTGCCTCGGCGTCAATACTATCTAAACAGATACAAATATTCACCGCAAAAAGCGCAAAGGATCCTTATTTTTCTTTGCGCTCTTTGCGGTTTTCTGAACCATTCCGGAAAATAATTAAAAGTCTCAAAATCATTAGTATCTCATATTCGTTCGTGCAGGAACGTGTCGCGCTACGCGCGTGTTGTAGCGCCGTTTTTATGATAGGATTGTTAAACTACCTGCGTCATAATAATGTGATTGTTGCAAAGGTTATGTGTGTATCACGCCATATTTATCTAAAATTTGAAAAACGATAGGCTTAGAGTAATAATAGTCAAAAATATGAGATTTATGTGTACAAAACAACTAGATTATGATGCCATAGTTATCATCGACAATTAATTTACAAACATATATATAGTGTAATACACAAATATTAGATTAATTATAAGGAGGTATCACTCGTGAGTTCCATCCGATCAATAATAAAACGGCGTTTAGAAAAGTTTATTGAACTGGACGCAAATGGCATTCGCAGTCACATTCTATCTGTTTTTTTGAAATTAAAAAAAACCACTGTTGACACCTTATACGAAACCATTGCAAAAAAACATGACGTTAGCAGAAGTGCAGTAGCATCCATGGTTGGATATATACATTCCAAACTTGGAATACTGAGAGCATACAAGGAATCATATAAAATGCCAATCGTCTATTCTTTAAAAGAAGATTACGTTGATATGATCAAATCGGTGCTTAATTCCGGTCCCACAACCGATGCTAATTGATAATAATCATAAATTTAAAATGTAATGACACTTATTAAAGATGCACCTCGGACAGCTACTACCATAGTTGTACGTTCCGATGCAAATACTCGCATAACTCATTCCAAAGACCCATTTTACAGTTTTATGCGCAGATTGTTTCAGGAAGATACAACCGCTGTGCGGGGTCAGAAATTTCTCACAATGATTGAAAACCGACAGCGAAGCGGTAATCCCATCAAGACCAGTGAATGGCAAAATATACTCAAAGATCTTGACATCGGACGTGCATCATTTTATTCAATGCGAAATAAACTTCTGGGCGCAGGGCTGATAAGTAACAAAAACCGCGAGTACCGTTTATCAGGCCAGTTCAGTAAAGACCTCACAGATATGGCAAAATGGTGGTGGGCAGTCGTGCTGGATGAAAATCCGGATAATCTATAGTCTATTTACCATATCATTATGGAATAATCAATTCCGCAAGTAACGCACTCACACACCACAAAAACACAAATCCGGACGATAATTCCATTTTCTTTTATACTGTTGCGTGTCAACCGATAGATTAATACAGTACTTTTGCAATTAAGGTGATGCATTCGCAGTAGCCCGGTAGTGTAGTGGTCAATCATGCAGGACTCTGGATCCCGCAACCTCGGTTCGAATCCGTGCCGGGCTACCAAATCATTTTTTTGAAATCCTGATTATTTGATATAATTTCATGCAATTTTTGACGAATTTGCGTCCCACGATGGGAACGAACACGATAACCCATGGCAATAATGACACTCAAGTTATAAAAATCCACATGCGTGAAACCTGTCTGTTTCCTTCGGTTTGAAATTTCAGAATAGTTGCTTCCGGCAATAATTCACCTTCAACATTATGTTTTTGATGTGCTCATTTATCGTTCGCACATATTTTGTGGAAAAGCTCGGCTAAAAGACGCTGGTTGAGCCTGACTGTTTTATTTTCCAGCCTACTTCAATGCGCTGCCTACGGTCTTATCGTCATAGCATACAAAGTCAATTGCGGTTAAAATGAGTTATGTGTGAGATCAGCAGACTCAATATCCATGAGTCGGGGTAAATCTGTTCAGATTAAAACAGAGGGGGGAAGACGGGCAGGTCCAAAAACCTGCCCACGTTTCATTTTTTTGCCTGATAATTTTTTACCATTTACAAAATACAAGTTTCAATTTGTCGATGTCATGTACGCAACATCAATTGATGTTAGCAGTGTATTGCTTGAACTGTCGCGACCAACCATTCTTCCGCAGAATATAAAGCTTTTAGAGGCTATTTTTATCTCGTCGCCAATATCAAAATCGTGCGTATCTCCGAGTATGTGTAGTTTAGCCATGTTTGAAGAAGTTATTATTAATTGATTTAACAAAACTCCTGTATTTTCTTCGTTCTTGTACACAGGAATATCCATCTTCGATTTTTCGAAGTTGAGGACTTCATATGCAAGACTGGTTGGAATGTAACCGCCATACGGACCGGTACGGCTTTCGACCAATCCCAGTGCCCTGATGTTTTGCATCTGATTACGCACTGTGCCTTCTGACCGTTCCAGTGCTTTAGCAAGTTCGCTGCTTTTCAAACCAATACCATTTGTCCCATAAATGCGAACTACTGTTGAAATTATGTCTTTTTGTACTGGCATTAGATTGACTTTAACACCTCCACATGTGTTACTAATCTATATGAAAGTATTACTAGTTAATAAGTGTGTTGCTTTGCGCACTGTCAATCAGTTGTGAAAAACGTACAATCTAGGTTTAATCGGGATAATCCTTCCGGCGGTCAAATTTACCTAGAGTGTATTTTATTGACCAATTCTACATATCAATAAATATTTATCCATTAAACCGAACAATATAATAACAAACTCACCATGAACTTTTGCAATAAAATATATAGTATCAATATCATTAATTAGAAATGAGGGATGAATATAGAAATTTTATCAGATAATCCGTTTATTCAGGCACTTGCGATCTCAATATCAATGGCAGTATTCATGATCGGAGTTGCCTTTGGTATCATAAACATGGCCAATACAGGGGAAAGCCCAATGCCTTTTGCTTTGCTGCTCCTGATATTTGCAATCGTCTTTATAACAGGATCGGTCTTTTTCGAAGAACGTGGTGCCGATCATGTAGGTTCTCTTATCGGGGGATGTATCGCAGCATTTACTCTAACATTTACCTTGATGGCATTTTTTAGTGGGATCCTATATACATTTAATGGCGGGATCGACACTCTGGGCTGGGAAAACATCGTATCTGCACTTGCGATCTGCATGATTTCCAGCATGGTTCTAATAAGAATACTCTCACACAAATTGCAAAATCAGTTAGTTTGAACTGATTTTATCGAATACGATGCATAATCTGATTTAACTTGACATTGGTTAATGTAAACCAATCGCACTTTAAAATTATACTTTATATCTGGAAAAGTTGACAAAGTGATATACTGGTGTAAATCGAGAAGATTTGACGTTAGAAGAAGTTATTTATGGATGAAAATTGTGAACATTGGTACAATACTGGAGAAAATTGATTTTTTGATGTAGAAGAAGTTATTATACCTACAAATATGGATATCCGTCGCAACGTTTGACCCCTTATATCTCTTTTCACAAGTTGGATTTGCTGTGAAAACAAAAGATTTACAAGGGACACTTGTTATGGCTTAGAAACTTACAGATCATATCTGAATATTGAAAAAAATAGTAATGTTAATAACACTTGTTCATTAACTCGGAAACATGATTTAGTACTGTGTAGTTTCAGGTGAATTCATCCTTTAGCAAGGATTTACCTGCTCGATCTCTTCAACGTCATATTCATCGAGTATCTCACCTACAATCTCTTCTAAAATATCTTCGATCGCTATTATACCTACAATTTTTTTGCTTGTGTTCATAACAACTGCGATCTGCATTTTTTTTGCCTGTAGTTCCCGAAATATCGAGGCTATTTTGCGTCTTGTACTTACGATCAAAATTGGGCGCAGGATATCTTCTACTGTTTTTGTGGCAAGTTCGCTGTCACTAAATCTTAGCAGGTCTTTTGCAAATATCATTCCAATAACATTATCTGGATTATTACTCCATACCGGAAGCCTTGAATGACCGGAATAGTTACATTTTTCAAGTGCTTTATTTAAAACACTCTTATTTTCAATACATTCCAGATCGCTGCGAAGGGTCATAATGCCTTCTGCATATTCATCAGTGAATTCAAAAATGTTCTGGATATATTCTCTTTCATGCCGTTCAAATACACCTTCTTCCACGCCGACCTTCATCAGGAGTTTGATTTGTTCCTCTGTAATAAACGGATTCTTTATCTTCTCCTTAATCCCTAAAATGCGGAAAATGATGCGTGTGATCCCTGCAAATACAGCAACTGCCGGATACATGACCTTTGTCAAAATAAGCAGGAGTTTTGCGATCCTGAGCGAATATGTGTCTGCATGTTTTGCAGCAAACGTTTTTGGAACGATCTCACCAAAAACAAGAATGGTAATCGTCATAAGCCCAGTTGCAATGGCAATTCCTGCGTTTCCGAAATACTCAAGTGTAATAGCTGTCACAAGAACGGACGCTGCAACGTTTACGATATTATTCCCCACAAGTATTGTGGTAATAAATATCTCCGGATGCTGTAGTTCTTCATGAATGATCCTGGCACATTTATTTCCTTTTTCCGACAAGTGCAGCATCTTTATCCGGTTTACTGATATAAATGCGGTTTCAGCAGATGAAAAAAATGCAGAAAGACTAACAAGAATGGCAACAAAAAAAAGTTCAATTATGGATATTTCATCAACCATTTTAGTTTTAACTCCAAATATACAACGTATTGGTGGATAAAATGATTTTTTGTTGGATGGTTGGAGGTTTATATTTGTGCAGGTATTTTTGACGACGAGTTAAACCGAGTCAAACATTATAACGGCACACCTATAATCTCAACATAGCGTGAAGTACAATGATTTAAATCCAAAAAGAAGATTTGATCTTCTGATTAACTTTTATTGCAAGACAAATCACAAATTCAAAAAGATGAGTGTTCTATTGTGATAGTATTTTAAAAATGCCGTCGTGTGAGAAAATACTCTCCACGGTCGGATTAATTTGTATCATATAACTAATATAATCATATTATCAATATAATTATATTAGTTAGATACTATCACAGAAACATGAGAGTCACTCACATTTCACGCTTCAATTTTTCAACAAGTTCCGACTGTATTACAGTATTGCGATCGCCGCCGCAGACCATGCCACGAATGCCGATAATGTCAGGCTGGATGCGCCGCAATGCTGGCAGGTTTTCGAACTTGATCGTTCCTGCAATTGCACTCAAAAGATTCAAATCGCTTGCCATTTTTGTGAATTCCGTAAGTTCATCATCTGACATGAACTCAAAAGTTGAGCGACCATCTTTGACGCCGGTATCCATCATAACCACATCAACACCTGCCTTTGCCCCTATAGCCGGAAGCAGCATAGGAGAAATGGAATTAATAAGTTTATAGTCGGAATAACCGGATGCTACGACTTTCTTGGAAGGATCGTAATCTTTGACTGCGCGTACAATATTAATAAGCATATCAAGTGCTTGCTCTTCTGTCTGAATATCGAACAATCCTACCTTGATATATTCTGCACCTGAGACTGCTGCACCCAATGCTGCAAGTGATGCAGTTCCAGGTTTGTAGTTAAAATCTCCGATGGTCGCACTAACTGGCAATTTTGGATCAATGACATCCCTTACCGATTTTATGATCCATGGAAAATTTGCACCCAATGATCCTTCTTTTGGGTTTTTGACATCGATTATATCCGCACCGCCATTAGCAGCAGCAATTGCTTCTTCACTGTTTATTGGACTTATAAGTAGTTTCATGAAACACCTTCTTATTTATATGGAGACTAGTATCATTATATTGATTAAATATGTTTCGAATTATCTTTGTATTGGACATATATAACCGTACTGTTGTTCATGCACAGGGCGGAAATCGGCAAAAGTACCTACCTATTCACAAATCCAGTGTGTTTTGTAACTCTTCTAAACCACTGGCAGTGATAGTTGCCGCTAAACCTAAGGAAGTGTACATCGCAGACCTGAACATCTTGCAAGGAACCGGTACGCATGATATGAATTTTAAAGATATCCTTGCGGTATCAAAAAAAGTCAGGACAATGCTTGATCCGGGTATATCATCCCTGCCCGGTGTCAATGAAGCACTTTCTCTTGCAAGCCGCGTAGTACTTGGTACGGAAACCGCATCATTGGACACAATCTCAAATATCGCATTAAAGTTCCCAGGGCGCGTGAATGTTAGCATTGACATAAAGAACAGAAGGATACTGACGCAAGATCCGGATTTGCCGGATGACCCTATAGAATTAATAGGCCTATTGAATGAAATGGCTATTCATGATATAATAATTCTTGATATGGATAAGGTTGGCACATCAATCGGTGTGGACACACAATTCTTAAGTATAATTGCTGACAATTCCAGGCATGACGTGCTGCTTGGCGGCGGGGTAAAGGATATGAACGATATCGATATACTGAAGAGTATCGGACTAAAAGGTGCACGTGTGGCAACTGCCCTGCACAATGGCACAATACCGCTTAAAATGATCCAATGAGATAATTGTTCATAAGCTTAAACATTAATTATAGTTATATTGACAGGTGAAAATAATGACTGACAACGAGGTTACGGAATCCGAAGGCGATAAATATACGGAAATCAAAATGGGTGCAGGATGGTATCTTACCATCACCCTTACATCAAGCGAGAAATATGACAACGAGTATATTGAGATCGCAAAAGAACGCAGTGGAAATAAACGCAGCAGGTTCAACCTCAATCCGAAATATACAAGGAAATTAGGTGAGACACTGGTAAAGTTCGCGAATGATAATAAATTGCCTTAATGCAATGTCTAAACAAACGATGTGAGCAAACCAACCACATCGGCTTCTATTTTTTCAATTGACCTATCAGTATCAACTATCACAAACCTTTGCGGTTCTTCTTTTGCAAGACGAAGATAATTCGCGCGCACACGTTCCAAAAATCCGATCTTCTCGAACTTGGTCTGCTTACCACGATTGCCGCATCTCTCAACCGCGATCTTCGGGTCGATATCAAAAAGGATGGTCATATCCGGCACAATTGTCCAGCCACTGTGGATGGACTGTATCCATTTGATCGGATCATCGAATCTGGAACTTAGTGTAACACCCTGATATGCGTAACGGCTATCCGAATACCTATCAGAGATCACATTCTTTTCATTTTTAAGTGCAGGTTGTATTACCTTTGAAATATGCTCTGCATGGTCGGCTGTAAATAAGAACAGTTCTGCAAGGTGGTCTGTATTAGAATGAATGGCATGCTCAACTGCATTACCTATCCAGCCGGTTGTCGGTTCTCTTGTAAACACTACGCTACTCATAACAGGATGTGCCTTTAATTGTTCCAGCACTGTGGATTTGCCGGAACCGTCAATGCCTTCCAGTGTAATTAATTTTCCACTCATGCTTTATACTATTTTACAAAAACCGTGAATATGTGTACAGCATGCATCTCAACTAAATAGAGGAACTTTATTGGAATGAAGTTCGGATCCGACTGAAATACAAAATTACAAACGTTATAAACATTGCACCCTGAATACACCATTGATCGGTCTATATTATCTATTTTGTTTACTCTCAATATCAATACTTAAAATTATTAATCAGCAATAAATAATCAGTAATAAATTAACCAGCAAATAATATTAATGTGCCGATGGAATTCGCTTTAAATCTGTTGGATAAATCATAATATATATAAATATATCATTGGTAATAAGCACTAATAATACTGTAACATGTGATCTGACCAAATCGTATTTTCCAATCTACAATGATTTGAAGTAGATACTGCCAATATATTAATAATATCCAAAAATAGATACATAAATGAATACATGACAATGATTGGAGTTATCACGCGCGGAAAATATGGCAGGCGGTTCATAGAAACGATCCTGTCAAAAACAGATTTTGATGTTGTATCAGCCGACCTTCCCGAAATACTCCCGGATTTCATAGAGAACCCCGCACCTTTCCTTGAAAAACTTAACCTCAACAACAATGTGTTCAAAGCGGACACTCTTATTACCTATTCGCTGCACCCTGACCTCAACCCTGAAATTGCAAAGTGCGCTGGGAAGAATGGTGTGCGCGCATTGATCATACCCGGCGGCGTATCGTGTGCACCTGTTGGCGAACTTGATGAGATCTCAAAGCAATACGGTATGTATATAGAAGTGGATGAAATATGCTGCACACTAAAACCAAACCTCGCCGCCCCGGAATTCACATCAAGGTTTGGAAGTCCGCTCCTTGACATTGAAACCCGTGATGGAATAATTGTTGATGTAAACGTAATTTGCGGTGCACCTTGCGGCAGTACATGGCATATGGCAGAAAAACTCATCGGAACTTCGGTCAGTGATGCCCCCGCACGTGCAGGGCTGTTGATCCAGCAATATCCATGCAGGGCAGTAAGGGGACATCTGGGGGGTATCCACGAATCTGCACAAATTCATAAAAAGGCGGTAGAGAATGCGCTCAATAAGAATGAGTGAGCATTACACCCAATCCTGAACATTACACGCAATTCTGAACAAGTCCTATAAATATTTGGTATGGTTTCAATAATGCCAATATTACATTGCTTGTATTTGTATAGCTTTAGTAAGATCGGCGCATTTCAATATCACTTTTCACGAAAATGGTGTTTAGTCTCTATAAGATAATTTATTTTATTTGTTAAATGCGAAAAGACGAGAATTTCATCAGTGATGACGAGATGCGCCGCCTACGGCGGAGTGACCCGGCATCAAAATTACCTAAACAAACACCATTGCTTTTATAAAATGTTGCGATGGGATACTCAAACCATGTAGTCTGAACCAAAAATTAACAAAATCTTAGTGCCATAAAAACACGAAGATATCCCATGAAATACTAAATTGTTCTCGGATCAGTGATCTCGCCTGTCAGTGCAGATGCTGCTGCTGTTGCAGGTGAACTAAGATATACCAGTGAATCCGGACTGCCTTCTCTGCCTTTGAAATTACGGTTGGAAGTTGCAAGTCCTACCTCGCCATCCCCCAATAGGCCGAAGGAACCACCCATACATGGACCGCAGCAAGGTGATTCCACAATTGCACCTGCTTCCATGAACTGCTCGATATATCCTGCTCTCAAGGTTTTCATGTACTCGGTTCGGGATGCAGGAATGATCAAAAGCCGCACATCTTTTGCAACGGGTTCATTCCCCATCATCTTTGCGACGATCTCGATATCCTCAAAGCGACCATTGGTGCATGAACCAACAAATACCTGATCTATCTTTGTGCCCTCAACATCTGTAACAGGTTTCACGTTGTCCACATTGTGCGGGCATGCTACTTGTGGTGCAAGGTTTGATACATCATACTCATAGAACCCGGAATATTCAGCATCTTCATCTGATTTCCAGTATGGGTCAAACTTATAATCCGGTATTATATCTTTCAGATACTTCTCTGTGGTTTCATCGGCCTCAACAATGCCTGCCTTACCACCCATCTCTATAGCCATGTTGGACATTGTCATGCGCTCTGACATTGACATGCTCTTTACAGTTGAACCTGTGTATTCTGCGGCTTTGTACCTGGCACCTTCTGCACCCACATCACCTATCAAGTGCAGAATAACATCCTTTGAATAGACGTTCTTTGGTAGTTTTCCATTGACTTTAAACCGGACAGTTTCAGGTACCTTGAACCAGAGTTTTCCGGATGCGAACACTGCCGCCATATCGGTTGACCCGATACCGGTTGAAAATGCACCAAGTGCACCATAAGCACAGGTGTGTGAATCAGAACCTACAACAAGGTCGCCTGGCATGACGTGTCCTTTTTCAGGCATTACCTGATGGCAGACACCTTCATAAACATCATAATTAAGTATTTCCTGTTCTTTTGCAAATTTTCTGAGCATTGTGTGGTTTGCAGCAGCGTTGAGGGAATCTGCCGGAACCTGATGATCGAATATAATCACTATCTTGCTCGGGTCCCATACTTTTTTCTCTTCCTTGTCGCGCATGATCTCGTAAAAACCATCAACTGCAAGCGGACCTGTGATGTCATGGGTCATTGCACAACCAATGC
>JAUVKD010000167.1 GCA_030596385.1 Methanosarcinaceae archaeon
ATTGGAAATGTGATGAAAACGGTACATTTATAATAATATTGGTGTGTAAAAACGCAATGCTACGCTATCCCACATTTATTTTATAAATTGAAATGCTGCGAAAACGCCCATATCGTTCGCGTTAGTGATTTACCATTGGGCCAAATGGCCACCACAGTAATTAGCTCTCACTCCATCTATGGAAAACGGATGCAACACAACATTCGCATTGATATACAAAGTAACTCCAACTTTCGTCCTTGCAGGAAAGCATTTTGTTGACTTCTTCGATCTCAACAATGCAAGGTATCTGTTGCAGTGAGGCAAAACGTGTCCCGGTTGTTATTGTCATCAAATATGTGCTTAACAGTAATGATTGGTTTGAATAAGGGGTCGTGAGATACAATAACCAGATGAATCTTGAGAAGAGGTTTATATGATTTGCTATGTGGATGTGAAAAGTTATAAATTATATACTATAAAAAAATAATCAAGCCAATTTATTATCTTCTACTTCTTTGACCTTCCTGCTTTTGTACGGATACCGCATTTGCTTATTGCATCGCAAACACGTCACAGTAATGTACCTTTTCCGCAACCGAACTCTTGCACTGCTGCCTGGAACCAGATACGAACGACAGTGCTTACACATCATACGTTTCAGCTTACTCGGAAACCTAACTCTATAGCGCATTCCAATTCGTCTGGCAAGATACACATATCTGTCACTCCTTTTTGGATTTTGTCCGAATTCGTTATCTGCAAGTTCAAAAAGACGCTCAATGCGCTGAACTGCGAGGTCCCTGATAAGTGATTTCTGTTTTTTTCTTTTGCGTGTCATCTTAGTCTGTATCCTGCATGCACCTTTTAATTATTCTACACAACAGAAGCCAACAGAATGACAACCTCGATATCAGGATTTTTATCATGCACGAGCTTTTTGAACATTTCTGCATCGCCTTCTATGCCATCAATATAATTGTAATGCATAGGAATGACAACATCAGGTGATATCTTTAACGCAGCATCTGCCGCTTCTGACTCATCCATAGTATATTTGCCTCCAATTGGCAGCAATGCGACATCTACAGACAATCCCCTCATCTGTGGAATAAAATCCGTATCACCTGCATGATATATTCTCAAACCATCGATTTCAATAATATATCCGACACCAGTGCCTTCAGGATGATACGACTTATCGATGTTATATGCAGCAACAACTTCAATGTTTATTCCTTTGATCGCAAGGTTACCGATCAACATATCACCTTCGATGATCCGTCTTGCATCTCCCCTGAACTCAAGTGTGCAATTTTGTGGAATAAGAGTGGTTGAATCGCTTTTCCTGACTTTTCTTATTGCTTCGGGGCTGCAGTGGTCATGATGCTCATGGGTTATCAGGATGATATCTGCCTGATCGTCATAATCTACTTTATCAGGAAGTACATATGGATCTACATATATTATCTTTCCTTCACCTTTTATCATGAAACTTGCATGTCCAAGCCAGTCTATTGTAACATTTTTAATTGTTGTGCTGCTCATTGTAATTCCTTCCTTTAGATCCATATTTTCAACTGCGATTTCAGCTGTTTCTTCTAAAAAACAGCCGATGATTATGACATTAATATAAGATAGATTAAAACTGCCGTATGTTTACTATTTTGCAGCCAAACCTGAAAATACCCAAAACGATATAGCAGATTTTTGATAGACTAACATTACATTCGGTTTTTTATTGCATATACAGACTGTTCTGAAATTCATAATATATTACTTGCTATGTGTTAATTGTGGGTTATAAGAGAATGCGTCGCCTGTGGCAATCGTTACATTAGTTATAGTTATAGTCATATTCAAACAAATACTAAAAAATACAAAAATCATCAACAGCAAAGCAACTTATTTTTCACGCATCTGTTTAATGCCCTGTGCAATCTGCTTTGCGATTACGGTTTTCGGATCGTTTTTATCTACAAGCACTCTGCCACTCACTTTCCACCATGATCTTGGATACGCTTTATTAGCTTCAACCTCAGGATTAAGTCCTAACTTTGCGGCGGCTTTTTCGATCTCATTGAGTTCAGGTTGTTTTACGGAATTCTTTTTCGAAAGTATCCTGCCATGCTTTCTTGAATTGGTAAGATCAAGATATACAGGCCATATAACCATTTTACTACTATCACGCATTAACATGAATACATATTGGAACTCATTTAATTTAAAGATGGTCCGAATATATCAGTCCTGTTTTTTTGTTGAAATTATACGAACAAATACCAATCTTTTATAATATGCCTGCTATTAATTATCAAGACATGCTTCAACAAAATATTGATGTAAAGATGAACGTTTCGGATCTGCTCATGTACTTCCGATGTCCCAGACAGGTGTATTACCTGAACAGGGGGTATGAACTCATACCTGATGTCACATCTTCATACATTGAAAATTTGCTATTAAAAGAACTTGCTCTTGCATATTCGGATATTGTAAGCACGTATTCGTCAAACGATGAGGGCATGATCAATAACCTTAAAATCGAACTTTGTCGTGTTTGTGACAATATTGAACTTATCCACCCGGCTGAACTCGAAGGTGTATCTACAAAACTCATGGAAGATGCAAAATCTGCGGTCTCGGAATGTATCAAAGAGATCGCTATTAATCTGGAATTCGCCATTGTGCAGCATGGAAAAGAGGATTTATTAAGTTGTATTAATCCTGTAAAAATCGATCCTATACTGTATTCCAGCCGTATGGGGCTTACAGGTATGCCTGCTAAACTGGTGTGTCATGATGGAAAAATTGTTCCGTCGGTTATCAAAACCGGAAAATATCCGGAGAATGGCGTATGGAATAATGACAGGCTGCACGTCGGCGCACTTATAATGCTTGTTGAAGAGGAGTACGAAAAAACTGTTGAATATGGTTTTGTAGAATATGCAAGATATGGCGTTGTCAGAAAAGTTATTGTCCGGGCTAATGACAGACGTCAGATATTGAAGATCCAGAATCGTGTGTGGAAGATCAAAAACGGTACAATGCCTGATAAAAAAGAGAGTGAACTTTGTGAGTATTGCAATTTTTTAGATATGTGTGGGGCATGTGGTATAAAAGTGTCTCTTGCATCCAGATTCTTTTGAAAATTTGCATGCCGACCAAATCATCTTTGTGATGCACCGGTATTCATATTTCGGAAACTCTATGACAATATTATGGATCTCATCTTCTACTTGCATCACAGGATTATCGATTTGATGAAGTAATCTGTTTCTGTTCGCCCAATAATGTACCCGCTTCTGCTTGTACCTATACAGAAGCAAGCATTGTTGATATTACCGGGAATTGAGGTGCACTCCCATTTCATAGTTTTCTTATACTTGCAATTAAGTTGAATCGTACTTTCAGTTTTCACCACGATCATTTATCCGGAATATATTAAAAAGCCTCATTTTCTCTCACAAAAGTGACCGCAATTCTATTATTTGATAGTATTATTTAATATATCCATGTCAAGAAATGAAAAACCGACGATAGTATTGTTTAATCCTATGCCTGTAAAGCATCAAGTGGCACTCGTTAACAAAAAAACCACATCTCTTCAGGTTCCTCTTGTAAATATTCCTCTTTCCCTTCTGGCCATTGCAAGAATGGTCAGTGATGATTTTAATGTTCGTATTATCAATGCTGTGGTGGATACCAATTACGAAGAACTTATTCTTAATGCGTGCAAGGATGCGCTTTGTTTTGCTGTAAGCAGCATGACCTGCTACCAGATACGTGATGGTATGAATGTATCAGCTGCTGTAAAGGAGCGATATCCTGATATGCCAATTATATGGGGTGGTTATCATCCTTCAACCCAGCCTGAACAAACACTTCAGGATCCTGACATTA
>JAUVKD010000106.1 GCA_030596385.1 Methanosarcinaceae archaeon
AGCGCATTGCTTGCAAAGAACAGCGGCATACTGATCATGCTGTTCACAGCCGCATAGCCGTCGTGGTCGCTGATAAACAGGGCAAGAGTGGTGGCCATCGCTGAAAACAGTACACCGAACAGGAATAATGTAAGATATACAAGGGCAATGTTGAGCGGACTGTATATCCTCACCCCAAGCAGTGCGGCGATCAGCAGGATCACAGTAGCCTGAAGCAGCCCCCGTGTGCTGATAAACAGGATCTTGCCCAGTAGGATGCTCTCTCTTGGAGCAGGCATGGCAAGAAACTTGTTCAAAAACCCGAGAACCTTATCAAATATCATAAGGGCACCACCCTGCAGGGAAGAGAACAGCATCGTCATAACCAGTATGCTCGGTGTAATGAAATCAAGATAATTGTCAGTAAATCTTATAGGCAGGGTCAGTCCCACCAGAATCAACCATGCAGCCGGCATCACAAGCGATGACACCACATTGATCCGGCTTCGGGTCCATTTCCTCATATCCCGCTCAAAATAATAGAATATTTCCTTCATGATCGCCTCCGCAGCATTGTCCTGAATTTGAATTCATCAAACCCTGACTTATCCTCACCAGTCTTCACGTTCTCAAGGAAAACATCATTCAAAGACGCATCCTTACCCAGACCCAGCTTCAAATTATCTGGTGAATCCACAACCACAATATGCCCATTATCGATTATCGCCACCCTGTCACAGTACTCATCAGCCTCCTCCATATAATGGGTTGTCATAAAGATCGTCATACCCCGTTTCCTCAGTGCGGAAATATGTTCCCATATTTTCTTCCTCGCAGCCACATCCAGCCCCAGGGTTGGTTCATCCAAAAACAGCACCTTAGGCTCATGCACCAGTGCCTGTGCCAGTTCCAGCCGCCGGCGCATTCCGCCTGAGTACGTTCGCACAAGATCACCCGCACGCCCGGTAAGTCCCAACAGTTCAAGAACATCATCCACCCGCGTGTTCCGATTTGGCACACCGTAAAGTTTGGCATATAGCATCACATTCTCGCGTCCCGTGAGTTTAATATCAACTGCCATATCCTGTGGCACGTAACTGATCGTCCCCCGCACTTTTTTAGCATCCTTCACAACATCATATCCACAAATGCGGGCAGAGCCGCTGCTTGGTTTAAGCAGTGTAGTAAGCATCATAACAGTCGTGCTTTTCCCCGCGCCGTTCGGACCGAGCAGGCCGAATATCTCATTTGTAACCTCAAGGTCTATATTATCGACCGCACAAAGACTGCTAAAGTTCTTGGTTAATCCGTTAATTTCGATCACAGGTGTTATCACACTAATATACAAATCCCCCTTTGATTTTTGTAATATATTACTCCACAAGCATGATTTATAGTCATTTTGTGATGGAGCCGATATTGTGTGATCCCGAATGTTCTGGCTTTATATGTTAGCCCACATTTATCACGTTTTCCAATAATTCTACCTCCATGCATTTGAAGAATGCGTTTTATTCATGACATGACCTGAAATTATGTCATATGGTATATGCCGTTTATGTGCTTTTTCATATTAGATAAAGTTGCAACGGCACACCCAACCGCACAATATCTGCTTCGAATATAATGATTAAGATCATACTTTTTTATAGATTAAATAGGGAGAGGTGAGCGCCTATTCTCATCTTAGTATTACAAATATATATTTAATAGTAATATAAAGGTACAACACAATACTTATAACACATTACTTCATACTTTTCGATTACTTCGTATGAATTGCATAACGTCTGAATTTAAGTGGTTTTGACACAGGCCCGTTTAGCTATCTGAATATGTAATTACTTTTGTCGGGTTTAATTACAATTTCATGTCTGCTAATATTTATTTAAAAAAATAGTTCGATGGTGACACTTGATGAATAAAGGTTTTCTGTTTGCTATGACTATAAGCTTACTGTCAGTACTTGTATTACCAGTAGCAGCATTTGGTTACACACTTGGTATCTTCGGCAATACAAACTCAGATCGCACCATAAACTTAGAAGATATAACATATACCGAAAGGATCTTTCCCGGACTCAATGAACAGAGTCATCTTGCTGAGGCGAAATATGATAATAAAGTTAACGTCCTTGATATAACGCAGATCGAACATATCTTACTTGGAAATGAGAAGAAACTTACATTCATCGACAACGCTGAAAGAACAGTAACGGTTGATAAACCAATTGAAATAATCGTTATGCTCAGCATCGATTCGGCGGAAATGGTAAGGAGTCCTGGGGAAATTGACAAAATTGTTGGCGTAACCACACATATTGCAAAGGATACGATCTTCTTCCCGGATATCGCTTTGTTGCCGACGGTCGGATCGGCCTTTCATCGGGATCGGGAAATGTCACTCATTATTGATCCTGACATCGTCTTCGCATATACTTCGGCACTGGCACCGGAATATTTCGGAGATACACTCGAAACACTTGACATACCGATCGGTGGTTTTTCAAACTGCAAACTCTTGACAGGGGATGTGCAATTGCGAAAGCAGGGACACATCATCGGAAAAATTGATTGCGCCGGGGAACTCGTAAATTTTCATCATGATTGCACTAATTCCATAGAAACGGTAGTTAGGAGAGATAACTGTGGAAGAGAAGCCACGAGTGGATATTGAGTGTTATAATGATTACAAGGCTCGCACCAGCCGTTTGAGGAACTCATTCGATGTGTGAGATAGATGACTGGGTAAATATCGGTGCGGATTTGTTAGAAAAGGGAACAACGAGCACAGTTGATCCTGAGTAGATATTCGTATACCCGCCAATAGAAAAAAGTTGAAAGTGACAAATAAAAAGGAGATAGTCTATACATGATAACAAGAACACTGGCTGGAATAACCATCATCATGCTGCTGTTTTGCTGTACGCTACCAGCCGCAGCATCCGATTATACGCTTGGGATATTTGGTAATACGAACGAAGATGATACAATAGACGTGCAGGATGTGGAATATGCCGAAGGCATCATTCTGGGACTAAATGAACAGACACAACTTGCAGATAGCAAATATGATGAACATGTCAACATTCTCGATCTGACACAGATCGAACTTATAATACTGGGTGAGGAAAAGGAGCTAACGCTCATTGACGCAGCTGAGCGGATCGTTACGGTAAAAAAACCCATGGAAGGTAACATCGTTTCGTTCGGCACTTATACCCCGGAAATATTACGGATATTGGGAGAAGAGGATAAATTAGTCGCTGTTAATAAGTATGTCAAGAGCAATGAAATATATTTCCCGCAGATCAGTAAATTGCCCTCGATAGGAAGCAGTTATTCCCCGGATCTGGAAGTGGTAGCCAGTCTCAATCCGGGGCTTGTACTTGCATGGACAACCAAACCCGAAAGGATCGAAAAACTCGTTGAGATAGTTCCTGATGATTGTACTGTAGTCAGTCTCATGTTCTATAAACCGGAAAATATGGTCGAAGAGATTGAGAAACTTGCTTATATCCTTGGAAAAAGGGATGAAGCAAAATCATACATTGACGATTTCCACAATGAATACATTGACCTCATCAAAGCACGGACAGAAGATCTTCCGAATGAGAAGCGGCCAGAAATCTACATCGAGAGTGACAGGGATGAGAAATACCAGACATGGGCTGCCGGATCCGCAGCTAATGGTTTTATTGTGATGTCCGGTGGAAAAAACATATTCGCTGATACGCCGGGTGATGGCAGCATTAATGTAGATCCCGAAAAAGTGGTTGGGAAAAATCCTGATATTATCATCAAATATATCGATTCTGTTGATGCAGGATATGAGTTTGACGACCCATCTAAAATGGAGTTATTGAGAGAGAGTACCATAAACCGTCCGGAACTGTCCAATATCAAAGCAGTGAAGAACAATGCTGTTTATGTAATGGATAAAGATCCTATTTACGGGCCTGACTACCCTGTAGCTATTGCCTACTGGGCAAATTGGTCCCATCCTGACCTGTTTGAAGATCTGGATCCACAGGCTATCCACCAGAAATACATAGATATCCAGGGACTGGACTACAACCTGAATGATCACGGTGTGTTCATATACCCTCCGCTGGAGGATATATGAGAATAAATATACCAGCCGGAATAATCATAACCATTACCATAACCATACTGCTGCTTTTCTGTACGCTACCAGCCGCAGCATCCGATTATACGCTTGGGATATTTGGTAATGCGAACGAAGATGATACAATAGACGTGCAGGATGTGGAATATGCAGTCGGCATCATTATGGGACTCAATGACCAGGCACAACTTGCAGATGGTAAATATGACGAACAGGTCAACATTCTCGACCTGACACAGATCGAACTTATCATTCTTGGTAAAGAAAAAGAACTTACGTTCATCGACGCTGCAAAAAATACGGCGACTGTGAAAATGCCTATCGAAAGAATGGTTATCCTTAACACTGATTTTGCAGAAGCTATTGCTGTATTGAATGAGCGGGATAAAGTGGTTGGCGTTGGCCACTCCATGACAGAGTATGCAAAGTTCTTTCCAAAACTCAGCGCGAAGACCGACATTGGGGATTGGTCAACACCTGACATAGAGGCGATACTCGCACGTGATCCGGACACTGTCTGTATGTATGCTAACTGGCCTGCCGCCGAAAAACTTGATGACAAACTGCCAGATGGCATAAACATTATCAGATTGGATTGCTACAAGGCAGAAACACAGAGAGAAGAGATGATAAAACTCGGATATCTGCTTAATAAAAGAGAGAGGGCAGACGAATACATCACATGGCATGACCGGTATGTTGATGAGATTAATGAGAAAGTTTCAGAAATACCGGACGATAAGAAAGTGAGGATATTCATCGATAGCGGTGTTGGAAAAACCATTGGCCGCAAAGCATATTCAACCGGTACCGGGATGCATGACCTTTGCGTATGCGCCGGTGGTGTGAACATAGCAGAGGGTTATGTCGAAAAATATACTGATGTGGAAACAGAATGGATACTGGAACAGGATCCGGATATCATAATAGGTCTTTCCTACAAAGGCGGAT
>JAUVKD010000181.1 GCA_030596385.1 Methanosarcinaceae archaeon
TACAGATAGAAACACCGAACACAAAATATACTGACCCTGCAAATCTTATGAAATTTGCTAAAGTTCAAATTTAAAAATACGATCTTGATCTCAAAAACGGTGATGATATTTGGTGTGTTTTTTATTGCAATGGCAACATCAACACCCAGATTATTAGTGCCTGTAAAAATGCAGGTAAAAGTGTTAAAATCGGCATGTCAAATCCTTCTTTTGAGATGTGGTATCTTTTGCATTATGACTACTATGGGCATCCATTGAATAATCACGACCTGATGAATAGGCTAAAAAAATATATTCCAGAATATCTGAAAAATGGAGACTATTTTGAGCTATTACTAAGTCGCAGAGAAACAGCAATTAAAAATGCAAAAAAGTTAAAGATCTTGCATGAAAGCAATGAAATAAATATATTCAGCATCGAAAGCAATCCTTCTACTTACATTTATAAGATAGTTGAAAATATACTTAAATTTTAGAAATCTCATTCCTGAATAAAACTTTTACTAAACTCCATAATGACCAATATGTGACTATAGTCATATTTGACCCATAGTCACTATATGTTAAGAAGATGATAACATGTCCCTGCGTGAAAAAAAGAAAATAGAGACCAAAAACAAGATATTCAAGGTAGCCGGACGATTGTTTAAAGAAAAGGGGTTCGAAAATATAACTGTTGATGAGATTATAAAAGAAGCAGGGGAGCCAAAGATAACAATCATCTGCTCAACTCTTGACATTGCAAGCCAGAATATCAAAAACCATCTCCTGTCCATGTATGAATGGATCCGGATAAGTTACACATGTGATGATTTTCCTGATGTGTGCCAGATATATGAGTTTGACAACTTCAGGATAGTTGAGGTCGATAAATATCATATATATCAGGATGGGATCGATGAAAAGTTAATCAATTGCGGTCTGCCAGGAAAAGTCATAATTTTTGCATCAAAACACAAAAGCAATGATGGACGCAAGCTTCTAACCGCACATTTCACAGGAAATGTGAAGGATGCTGAATTTGGAGGACAGGCGCAGGAATTTGCAAAAGCGGCGCCTCATGCACTGCGTTCGCTTCTAAAGACGATGCAGATGCTGGCAAAAACAACTAATTACACTGTTTCGATGGAATCAACTCACCATGGTCCTACGCATCTTAATATCCCGTCAGTGTATGTTGAGATCGGAAGCAATGAAACACAATGGAACGACCCGGTTCCCGGGGAAATTATTGCAAGTGCTATTATGTCCCTTGACTCAGGGGAAGTTCCTGTTGCCATGGGTTTTGGCGGAGGGCATTATGCACCGCGCCAGTCGAAACTTTTGTTTGAGACAAATATTACATTTGGTCACAATTTTCCGAATTATCAATTGCAGCATATCGACAAAGAACTGATCAAAAAGGCATTTGATAACTCATATGCCGATTTTATATATTTTGACCGCAAATCCATGCCTGCCAGGGAACGTGATCGAATAGGTAAGATCGTTGAAGAACTTGGATATGAGGTGTTACGGGAAGGGGATATCAGGGAGATGGATGCAATTCCATGGGAATTTTTTAAACAGGTGCGCCAAAAGACAAATGATTTTTGTCAGGACGGACGTGTAAAAATCACGGATGGCATGAAAAATGAAATCCTGATGCTTGGTCTACCACACAGGGGATGTAAGTATCCTGAGATTAAGGCTTTCAGGTTCGACCGGGAATTATTGCAGGAAACCGAAACTGTAGATAAAAAACGTGTCAGAGCTTTTTTGGACAGTTACAACATTGCATATATTGAACGCTCAAATGGAATAATTGCAAATGTGATTTTCACCATCGATGACGATTGCGCGAGGGTCGTAACGCAGGAACTCACAAATGAATGCATTAAAATACTAAAAGAACGTTATGAAATCGAATATATTCCAGATGAGAATATACTGTATATTATCGATAAAAAATTCAACCCGGAACTTGCTCGCAAATTTGGTATCCCTTCAGGACCCATGTTCGGGGAACTGACAAGTGGAAAGGCGGTCACAGTTAACGGAAAAATCATAACACCTGAAATGGTGTATCAATCAAACCGGAAAAAGATCACATTAATAAATACAATTGATTTTTAATATATTGACAATTTTACTCTTGGAGGAAAACATTATGAAATCCATCGTAGAAGAGGCATTGGTGCGGTCTGTACAGGAGGGACATATTAGTTCAAGTGCCCCGGTGTACGAGGATATCAATGCAGAACTTGAAGCAATGCTACGTGACCTGCAGACAAATATCAAAGTAATTGGATGTGGTGGTGGTGGTTCTAACAGTACCCAGCGCATGCGGGATGAAGGAATACAGGGTGCAGAACTAATTGCCATGAATACCGATGCTCAGCACCTTTTGCATGTTGAAGCTGACCATAAGATACTAATTGGCCGAAAAAAGACAAGAGGACTTGGAGCAGGAAGTCTTCCACAGATCGGGGAAGATGCTGCACTTGAGAGCGTGGATGAGATCAATGCAGTTGTTGCAGATTCTGATATGGTGTTTATTACTACGGGACTTGGTGGTGGAACCGGAACCGGCTCTGCTCCAATCGTTGCGGAGGCTGCACGGAATGCAGGTGCACTAACTATTGCAGTTGTAACTTTACCGTTCGGAGTTGAAGGACAGGTCAGGCGTACCAATGCCGAGGCGGGTCTTGAGAGGCTGCGGGATGTAGCAGATACGGTTATTGTAGTTCCAAACGACAAGTTACTTGAAATTGTTCCAAGGTTGCCATTGCAGGCAGCATTCAAGGTATCCGATGAGGTGCTCATGAGAGCTGTTAAAGGTATCACTGAACTTATTACAAAGCCGGGTCTTGTGAATCTTGACTTTGCAGATGTCAGGACAGTTATGCAAAATGGCGGTGTCGCTATGATCGGACTTGGGGAAGCAGATGGTGAGGACAAGGCAATAGAGTCAGTACAAAAAGCACTCAGAAGCCCTCTTCTTGATGTGGATATCTCTGGTGCGACATCAGCTCTTGTGAATGTGGTAGGTGGACCGGATATGACAATTGCAGAAGCGGAAAGCGTTGTGCAAGAAGTATATAGTCGTATAGACCCCAATGCAAGACTTATATGGGGTGCACAGGTTGATCCTGAACTGGAACACACAGTGCGCACGATGATAGTTGTCACGGGTGTTAGATCTCCACAGATATACGGGCATGGCGGTGCCCAAAACGTCACACGCAGATATGGTATTGATTTTGTGAAATGAAAGAGCTTAGCCTTTTCATTTTAATATTCTAAACAATATTTACTGACAATAATAGGGGAATATCTTTGTTCTTGTATACTGCATGGAATTGTATATTCAGGGTTAATTCGAATGTCAGCGAAGAGTTTCTCGTTGTAAATAAAGTATGATTTTTTGTACTTCAGATAAATGCGACCGCAGGAAGTATTTGTAGAATATACTACTACTAAATAATAATAATAATAATAATAATAA
>JAUVKD010000146.1 GCA_030596385.1 Methanosarcinaceae archaeon
ATATAGTGATACAATGAATTCCAATAATACAAATTATACGAAAAATATAGTACGTGCAATACAAGCAGTCCGGAAAGGTGAGATGGTGTTCATTTTTGATTCGGAAGGGCGTGAGGGTGAGACCGATTTCACGATACCTGCTGTTGCAGTGACACCAGACGACGTAAAGTGGATGCGCAGGGACGGCGGCGGGCTGATATGCGTCGCACTGGATGCAGATACATCAGAACAACTTGGCCTGCCATTTATTTCCGATGTACTTCGCAATGCTTCGAACTCCAATAGTTCATTTAAAACAACCGTGGAAAAAGGCGGCGACCTTGCGTATGATACCCGCTCATCCTTTTCGATATGGGTAAACCATAGGGATACGCGCACAGGAATACCTGACAATGACCGCGCGCTGACTATCAACAAACTTGCAGAGATTGTTGAAAGAACACTTGCCGGTGAGAATATCAATTTCGGTTCTGAGTTCCGGACCCCCGGTCATGTCGCCCTGTTGCGTGCGGCGGAAGGACTGGTTAATGAGCGTCTGGGTCAGACCGAACTCTCGATCGCCCTTGCAAAGATGGCAGGGATAACTTCTGCTATGGTCGTGTGTGAAATGCTTGATGAGAATAACGGCATGGCATTGTCTAAAGTGGATGCAAAAGCGTATGCAACAGATCGTAACCTGATCTTTCTTGAAGGTGGCGAGATCGTAGATGCATATAATGAATGGGCGCGCACGAAAGAATGAAATACTCAAAACGTATTTAGGATTATTGTTTCCATGGGACCGTAGGGTAGTCTGGTCCATCCTGCAAGGCTGGGGGTCTTGCGACTGGAGTTCAAATCTCCGCGGTCCCACCATATTACTTTGCAAATACATCTAAAATTCAATCGCATACGGCGCATTTTTGTTAACATGGATTATATTGGCGCGCATGAAATGCGTATTTTGCGAATGCAGCTGGATGTAGCAGTAGAACACGCATCCTGAAATGGGGTTGTTTAACAGGGTCTGGTAATTTGGAATATGCATTGGTTTTTTATCGAAACTATCTGAATGAATACTCGCCGTGAAACATATATATGTGCTCAGGCCCTATTCTGCACCATAACAACAATACAATATCCACCATCAACTGGAGTAACAATGACATTAATGGAAGATGCAAAAAACGGTATCATTACACCGCAAATGAAAAATGTAGCCGGTACTGAAGGGATTGATGCACAGACTATTCGTTCTTGTATTGCTAAAGGTTGGATAACTATTCCGAGTAATGTTGAGGGGAAATCCGGACCTGTTGCCATAGGCAAGTACATGAGTACAAAGATCAATGCCAATATAGGTACGTCCCGGGATTATGTGGACATTGATGAAGAGGTTAATAAAGCAAAAGCGTCAGAGACTTTTGGTGCGGATACCTTGATGGACCTCTCAACCGGAGGCAACCTGGACCTGATACGACAAAGGGTGATGGATGCAGTTGACATTCCGATAGGCACGGTTCCGATATATCAGGCTGCTGCATCACATAAAGCTGTTGTAGATATGTCGTCTGATGATATGTTCAATGCGGTGCGAAAGCATGCAAAGGATGGCGTTGATTTTGTGACTGTGCATTGCGGAGTTAATCGAAACGCAGTTGTGCGCCTTAAGACCGGCGACAGGATCATGAACGTTGTAAGTCGAGGCGGTGCATTTACGATAGCGTGGATGCTTCATAATGACCAGGAGAATCCATTTTATGCGGAGTATGATTATCTTCTTGAAATTGCTTATGAGTACGATATGACAGTGAGTCTTGGTGATGGTATGCGCCCGGGATGTATTCATGATGCGTCTGATCGACCGTCATTCATGGAATTCATAACGCTTGGTGAACTTGTTAAACGTGCACGGATTATGAATGTCCAGACTTTTGTTGAAGGACCGGGACATGTCCCTATCGATGAAATCGAATTGAGCGTAAAGGGAATGAAACAGTTATGTGACGGTGCACCACTGTACTTGCTGGGTCCTCTTGTGACTGATATTGCACCGGGTTATGACCATATCACAGGCGCTATCGGCGGGACGCTTGCAGGTATGTACGGTGCGGATTTTCTGTGCATGACAACACCGTCAGAACATCTTGCCCTGCCGATGGTGGAGGATATCAGGGAAGGTGCTACAGTTACCAGGATCGCTGCACATGCGGCTGATCTGGTAAAGGATGGACAGCGCGAGCGTGCACGGGCATGGGACATTGAAATGGCACATTCCCGCATGGATCTTGATTGGGAGGCGCAGTACCGCCTGGCTATTAATGGCGAACGTGCAAGACATGTTCGGGAAAACAGGGTTACCGGTAGTGATGCATGTTCGATGTGCGGGGATCTGTGCGCTATGAAGATTGTGCAGGACGCGCTTGCGGATGATGAGGAACTGCATGATAAAATCGAGTAGATTTTGGGACTTTTAAATCATTTGCACTTCATTCCATCTTCGTAAATATTAAATCAAACCGCTATCATTGAACTACATCAGGTATTAATTCCGTACTACATATTTTTAACTCCGATCGATTTTAAGTATTTGTCCGTTCTCAAATATTTCACAATGTGTTTCTCCAAACAAATAAATCTTATGAGATGTATGTGAACTTATTTAAAAATCACGTGATTTTGTTAAAAATAGGAGATATAAATGCCAAAAGTAAGTGTGGAAATACCCAAGGAACTTCTGGATGACCTGAACTGTCATGTGGGGGATGATAAAAAATTCGTCAACCAGTCGGACGCCATACGGACAGCGATACGCAAGATGCTGGACATGATGGATGAGATTGACAGGCGGCGCGGAAGGATGATTGATTGATTGATTGATTCGGTAATTGCCGATATTTCAGCAGCATTTTATAGAACCAACCATATACACTGTCGCATGATTAAGATAAATCTGCCATTTGGACATGGCAGTATAAGTGTTAATGTGCCTGATAAGAATTATGCAGGCACAATAATGCCTTCTGAATCCGAAGTTACAAAGGATGGAAATTCACTTATCAAGGCAGCAATGGAAAATCCGGTGAACTGCAAGCATCTGAGTGAAATTGTGACTCCTGATGCATCTGTTGCAATTATTGTGAGCGATACAACCCGTCCTACACCAACTGCACAGATGTTACCTTTGCTTTTTGAAGAACTATATCGCGGCGGCATAAGGGATGAAAATATCAAAATAATTTTTGCACTCGGACTACACAGAAACCAGACTAATGAAGAAATGGAAAGAATCATAGGAGTTGACATTTACAGGCGCATACTGTGTATCGAGCATGATAATTCACGGTGTCGTCACATTGGTAAAACGAGCCGTATGACTCCGGTGGAGATATTAGAAGATGTACTGGATGCTGATATTATCATATGTGTGGGAAATATAGAGTTTCATTATTATGCAGGATACAGTGGAGGTGCAAAAGCAATTCTGCCGGGTGTGAGTTCAAGGAAATCAATTATTGCAAATCACAAGATGATGATAGATGAAAAAGCATCTACCGGACGAGTCGATAGTCCGGTTCGACAGGATATGGAAGAAGCAGCACAGCAAGTTGGTGTTGATTTCATATTGAATGTGGTACTAAACAGCAAAAAAGAAATTGTGTATGCAACTGCCGGTCATGTTATCGATGCTCATAGGATGGGAGTTTTGCAGGTAGATAAAATGTATAAAATAAATTCTGAACCTGTCGATGTGGTAATTGTTTCACCTGGCGGTTATCCCAAGGATATTAATATATTTCAGGCACACAAAGCGCTTGACAATGCCAAAAATGTAGTTGTCAAAGGCGGTACCATTATAATTGCTGCACAATGCTGTGAAGGATTTGGCAATGCAGTTTATGAGCACTGGAACAATGAGTCAAAAACACCTGATGATGCTATAATAAGATTTAAGAGTTCATTTGAGTTTGGCGGGCACAAGGCTGCACTTATTGCACAGCTTGCAAAGAAATATGACCTTTACCTTGTATCAGACCTGCCTGATGTTGATGCAAAAAATGCGTTTTTTATACCTGCAGGAAGCGTTCAGGAAGTGCTTGACAGAGTTTTAAATGAAAAACCTGATGCGAAGGTGTGTATGATGCCTTATGGCGGATTGACACTACCGGTTAGCCGCTGAGTAACCAAATACGAGAAAATCCTCCCTGCGGTCGGATTAACTCGGACTACATAATCCTATAGATTATATACTACGAGA
>JAUVKD010000082.1 GCA_030596385.1 Methanosarcinaceae archaeon
CCCAATCGCAGGGCATTGCTGATAGCCTTTGAATTTACACTCCTGCCATTTACAAAGAACAACTGCAGGTCATTTCCGCTTCTGGTAAGTTTTGGTTTTGACACAAAACCAGATACTTTCGCCCATTCTGACCCGAATGAAATGGGAATCATATCTTTTGCCACATTATTTCCAAGCACATGTATGATCCTGTCAAAAAGCCCGCTTGAAGCGGGCGCGCGGAGTATCACCTTTTTGTTGTTGATAAGCGTAAAAGAGATACCCGTGTTTCCAAGCGCATATCTTGTAACAACATCCGTTACATGTGCAAGTTCTGTGCGGTCGCTTTTAAGATATTTTTTTCGAGCAGGAGTATTGTAAAACAGGTTTTCCACAATAACCCGGGTCCCGACCGCAGTCCCGACATCCGTTACCCCCTTTAGATCACCACCTTCAACAATTACTTTTGTACCGGATATATCATCGTTTTGTCGTGTTATGATCGTACATTTTGATATCGCTGCAATGGATGAGAGCGCTTCCCCACGAAATCCCATTGTAGAGATTGAAAAAAGGTCCTCTGCAGTCCTGATCTTGCTTGTGGCATGCTTCAAAAAAGCAATGGATACGTTATTTTTGCTCATTCCGCATCCGTTATCCACAACTGACATCATTATCGGCAGATACCCCTCCACTTCCACTCGAACATCAGTAGCAGAAGCATCAACTGCATTATCAATAAGTTCCTTGATCACCGATGCCGGACGCTCTATTACTTCACCGGCAGCAATTTTGTTTATTGTAGTTTCATCAAGGATACATATCTTATTTTTCGTATTATTTTTCATGCTGTTGATCCTTCATCATTACCCGCTTTTTTCTTAAGTTCATTGAGTGCATTCAATGCATCAAGTGGTGTCATCCCGTTGACATCCATATTAATAAGTTCATCCAGAACAGGATGGCTTTTGTTTTGATCCCTTATATCATCAGAATCAAAAAGGATCAATTGGGTGTATTTCGCATTGGACTTGCCTCTAGTCCTGCTCCTGCTGCCCTGATCATTGCTCATTATACTCTCGTTCTCGATATCATGCAATATTTCATTTGCCCTTTTGGTAACCTTCTGCGGAACCCCTGCAAGCCGCGCCACATGAATACCGTAACTCCTGTCGGTCGCACCAGGCATGATCTTGCGCAGGAATATAAGTTCATGTCCATTTTCCTTAACTGCAATGTGATAGTTCTTGACACGTTTGTGTGAATTTGCAAGGTCTGTGAGCTGATGGTAATGCGTTGCAAAAAGAGACCTTATCCCGACTCGTCCTTTGTTGTGTATGTATTCCACTACCGCTTTTGCAATGCTGTATCCATCATATGTACTCGTACCGCGCCCGATCTCATCAAGGAGCACAAGGCTTTGCGGGGTTGCATTGTTCAGAATATTGGCAAGTTCGATCATCTCCACCATAAACGTGCTCTGGCCGCTTGCAAGATCGTCAAATGCACCAATTCTCGTAAACACCCTGTCAGCGATTCCGATGGATGCATACGATGCAGGGACAAAGCAACCTGCCTGCGCCATGATCACAATGAGTGCTATCTGGCGCATGTACGTGGATTTACCTGCCATATTAGGTCCTGTTATCAGCATGAACTGGTTATCCGTACAGTCCATTTCCGTATCATTTGGAACAAAACCTCCGGACACAGAATTTTCCACAACCACATGCCGTCCATCCCTAATAAGTATCTTGCAGTCGTTACTGATACCCGGGCGCACGTAATTGTTATTTGTCGCTACTTCGGCAAAGTTTGCGATCACATCAAGTTCACCTATTAGTGCAGCAGTCTGCTGCAACTCTTTCGATCGCCCGGCAATGATAGCATTTATTCGGGTAAGGAGCTCGTATTCAAGAGCCACCATTTTTTCATCGGCAGATAGGATCATTCCCTCTCGTTCCTTGAGTTCGGGTGTGTAGAACCGTTCGGCATTGGCCAGGCTCTGTTTCCTGATGTAATCATCCGGAACATGTGCGATATTGATTTTCGTAACTTCGATATAGTATCCGAATACTCTATTGTACCCTACCTTGAGAGATTTGATACCTGTCCGATCGCGCTCTTTTTGCTGGAATTTGACGATCCACTGTTTTCCATTCCTTGCCATATCCTTAAGTTCGTCCAGTTTTTCGTTGTATTCTGATTTTATCATTCCTCCTTCCCTGACAGTTACCGGCGGCTCGTCAACGATTCCCTGCTCGATAAGGTCGATGAGGTCATTGAGTTCGGTAAAATTCTCAAGTCCCTGCCTGATATTGTCCAGCATGCCCGAATCAATACAATCGCTAAAGGAATCGATGATTGTAGGCACTACCACAAGTGAACTTTTGAGTGCTACAAGATCACGGGCATTGGAATTTCCGTACACGATTCGCCCGATGAGACGTTCGATATCGCGAACGTATGACAGGTTTGACCGCAGTTCAATGCGAAGAAATGTGTTGTTTTTCAGTTCCTCGACAGCATCAAGCCTGCTATTGATGTCTTTTATAGAGATTAGCGGCTTGAGCAGCCATTTCCGGAGCAACCTAGTGCCCATGGGTGTCTTTGTTTCGTTTAACACATTTAGAAGTGAGGTATCATCCCCCTCCTCGCGCATGGTTTTTGTAATCTCAAGATTTCGCAGGGTGATGGAGTCCAGTATCATGAACTCGGATTCGGAATAAGTCTTGAGGGTATGGATATGCCCGAGTTCACGCATCTGTGTAGCGGTGGCATATTGAAGTGCTGCGCCGGCAGAGGAAATGGCACATGGTAAATTTTCACATCCCATACCTTTAAGTGTGGCTACATTGAAATGCTCCTGCAATCGCTTTTTTGAGTCTTCAACCCCGAATGCACTGGCATCGAATTCGTGGACTATTATTTTCAGTTCTCCCAGCCGTTCGGCAATTTCTACATTTTCAGACAGGGCAGGTGGCATGATACACTCGGCAGGCCGCATTCGTGCTGCTTCGCTTGCTATCATGTCATACGGGGCGTTATCCTTGAATTCTGTTGTGAGAAACTCTCCTGTAGAAAGGTCAAGAAATGATACTCCAAATTCAGATCCGGTCGGATTTCCAGATAACGCCATGAGATAATTATTGGCAGGGTCGGCAAACATGGATGAATCGATTGCAGTACCTGGCGTAACAACCCTCACAACTCCTCTTTTCACAACACCCCTGGCTTTTTTAGGATCTTCAAGTTGCTCACAGATAGCCACTTTATATCCTTTCTTGATAAGACGCGGCAGGTAGTTATCAATGGCATGATAGGGTATTCCTGCAAGAGGCATCTTTTCGCCATCCTTTCCCTTGCCGCGTGTTGTGAGCGTAATCTCAAGTTCATGCGCGATGGTCTTTGCGTCTTCTCCGAACGATTCGTAAAAATCACCCATCCTGAAGAATATCAGCGCATCCTTGTGCTGTTTTTTCGCGTCGTAGTATTGCTGCATCGCAGGGGTAAGTTTACTCATTTTCTGGTACCTTGAATTTATTGGTTTTTTATTGTACATAAAGTTCAGTAACTAACACTTTTTAAGCATTATACCCCTATAATTTCTGAGACTTTAAATAATTTGTGCATATCTAACAAAGTCTTAAAAAAGTCATTGAGGATGAATGATTTAAATAAGTACAGATACTTTCAAGAAACTATATTTAAACTATTTTTAGAAATCAACTTAAATTTATCAAAACCGTTAACAAATACACTTTCGATTTTGATTGTCTGCTTATTGGAAAACAACAAAGTACATATTTCAAAATTGGGCGAATCATTAGCTGTTAACGATCCAAGTGAAATGGCATAATAGAGTGCAGTATCACGAAAGTTTGGACACAATACATTCTCTGCAGATGCCAGATGACGCATTCTGGTCAAGACTTCCAGATGGATCAAATTAAATGTATTCTTCAAACGCATGGAGGCAGAATTGTGAGAAAATTCAGTAAGTGGAAGTGAGTATATAATGTCAAAACATTTGGGACTACACACCTAAATTATTGAATCGAAACTTATATATATAAGTTTATATTTATATATTATATTATCAAACAAAGTTACTACGGCTGGACAAGTAAATAAAAGGAGGACGCAAATGGATAAAATAAAATCAATTTCATTTTTTTTGCTTGTGATTATCTTTTCACTTCTCATTTCTGGTTGTATAAGTGATAAACCAGAAAATGTATTGGAAAAAGAGGTAAAATATTTTGAAAATGGAGATTATGAAAAACTTTTCAATTTGTATGTGAATCCAATCACATTACAACCATATTCTCAAGAGGAAAAAGAAGCAATAATTCAACTCATGACGATGTATCTTGGTTCTGAAGGGACAAAAGTAAAGGTCTATGATTTTGAAATTATTAAGAAAGAAAAAATCAATGATGAAAGATATTTAATTACTACATATGTTAAATACACTGCAATGGGGGAAACTAATGAAGAAACCGAAACAAGAGTAGTTGTAAAAGTTAATGGTGAATGGAAAATAGCAGAAGAGTTACCCACACCCGGCTTCGGAATTCTTTCAGGAATAATAAGTTTAGTTGGAATCATTTATTTATCCAGAAGAAATAAAAAATCAGGTATATAAAGTTTTATTGATAGTGAATTCTAAAATTTTAAAGTGGAAAGTAGTGTTGGAAGGATATTAAATAAATATAAAATGTGGTGTTAAATATGGAAGAAATGGAGAAGAAGATAATATTTAAGAGAAATCCTGTAGGTATATCTGGAGGAGTAATACTTATAATTTCTGCACTCTTGGCATGGATAGAGATTCCTTATTTAGGTGGAGGAAACCTAATAGACATAACCAGATTAATTACAGGATTATCTGACTTTGGAGGGTCAGAAGGAGCACTGTATTCTTTAGTTTTCATCGCCGTTCTGGTTTTGGTTCTGGGAGGCGGTATAGTAGCTTTATTTAAGCACGAAACCGGTGGAGGCATGGCTATACTAGGTCTGATAATATTTACAATTATCGCTTTAGTATTGCAGTCTGACTTGAACAAAAGTCTGGGATCTTTATATTCAGTCAACATATTTTCCTTTCTAGGCATCGGATACTACCTTGCTTGGGTAGGAGCAATTGTTTCGATATTTTCCAAAATGATAGAAAAAAAAATATTTGGTTGACTGAAAGAGGGAGAAAAATGTATCCACTTTAAAAGCAGGGTAAAATACATATTCGGATTATCTTTATCAATAGCCTTAGCAGGTTTTTGGTTTCAATAAGGAGTCAGTTGCTCTTTAATTTGAAGTGCATATGGAAAAATGAATCGCGAGAAGAGAATAAGTTTGGCAGTGGCATATATTTTGGGGAGAAGGAAATAAAACATGCATCAAGGATGCACCCGATTTCCTCCCTCAATCTCATCGACGTAATCAGTAATCAGGTTTACATCGAGAATTTCAATAAATGGTTTGGAGAGTCGTGTTATTTACTGTAACTCCTCAAAATTTAACCCATAGGTATCAAATCTGCAAATAACCCCTGCATATCTTCTGCCCTCTTCGGTGCCTTCGCAAAATATTTTCTACCTTCTTTATCCACAATCTTCTGTATTTTTGAAAGTTCATAAAATACTTCATCTACTGAGATCTTCTGATTC
>JAUVKD010000022.1 GCA_030596385.1 Methanosarcinaceae archaeon
ATAGCTTCAATTTCTGAGAGTGGCTTTTCCAGCTCCGCTTTGAGTTGTGATATTCTCTTACACAGCTCACCGTGCTTTTCACTCATTTTATCGTAATTCTCAATTATATTTCCGTAACCAGTGATCCGATGAATATTCACCCCACTCTTCGCGTCTCGGAACTCTTTTTCCTGCATAGGCCAGCGGTCAAAATATTTCTTGGTAATTTCGCTTGCATTCAATAAATCATGAGATATGTCCGTAATCAGGACCGATTTCTTACCATTATCCCACTTCACAATTACTGCACGGCACTCGTAGATATGGCCTTTCTCTAATGAATCCAATAATTCAATTTTACAATCTATAAGCTCTGCATTCCAGTATTTATATCTCGTATCCTCCCGGATGTGCTTGAATTTCCTTGCTTTTATCTGATTATCATCGAGAATAGCGATAAAATATTCATCTGTGTTGCTGAAGGCTCTAAGTATATTTACGCCATTAGTTTCCCCATCCATCACCAATATTCTATTGACATTGACATGAGCGGATGAATCGTCCAAACATTTCGTTAATTTCGTGAACATGTTCAATGCATGTTTGCCAAGATCAACATGTCCATGAAAGGTTTGAAAATAGAGTGGATGCCCCTTACTATCATGGATGAACACGTTTTCGAGACAATTCATAACACGGCCGAGCATTGTTACTCTACCCTTATGGCACCTATTTGAGGACCACAACGCCTTCGTATTACCATCAATGTAATAACATGCGAAATAAGTTTCTTCTTCCGATTCATCTCGCCAGAAATCGATCCAGAATTTCGCGATTGCGGATATCAACTGATCAGATATTTTAAGATATTTTAATTCTCCAATATATCTATTGAGCGATTCGTCTTTGTAATTGTAACCACAGAGGAAGCCTAAATCATTTCCTTTTACCCGGTTCACCCTGCTTGTTTTTCCGTTCGATGTAACAAGGGGCATGCACAGCAGAGCTAGATTATATCGAGAAATTGTCTTTTCCGACATTTTGAAGATATTCATTGCTGAAAAATTCTTCCAATGAATTTTTTCATCGATTGATTTGAAACGGTTTTCTCGTACAGATTTCAACTGGTTGTATTCTATGGTGAATTTACCACACGAGCGGATATCTGGATAATCTTCGCCGATATTTTTATTATGCTCAAATAATGGAGATTGCCGAATCTCGTTTACTCGTTTGAGTATTGTTTTGGTGTATATCTCAATAATGCCAGTGAAGAAGGCTATACATGTGAGGATCTCGCCTCCACCGGATTTCTGGTGTTTGTATTTCTCTTTTTTGGGTGTGGCGATTCTTGTTAAAGAGGCAGATGCTCTGAAGGTACTCAAACTGGATTTGGATATTTTTACATCGAACCGATTTAGAATCTTGCTTTGTAATTGAGATGAGGATATGCTTTGATTTTCTTTGACTGTGGACACTATGTACTTTTTTATATGCCCTGTCAGTTTCGTGTAATTTCCATCTTTTCTCATGTCGTGAAGGCCGTCTTCACCCGATTTATGAAGAGTCCGACAATAGCGATAGTATTGTTCCCGGGAAAAGGGTACAGAATTCTGTTCAAAATATGTTGTGATAGGTAGTTTTGACTCTTTGATATTTTGGATGGTTTTTAGAATTCCACATATTCTTTCTTCTTCTGACATTTAATATGGAATATGCGTGTATTTCATATAAAGATTGTGATATTTAGAATGATAGAAAAATCAATTTATCCGAAAGTCATGTATTAATAAAAATTTGAAAATCTATATTTGCAATTAAATTATATACGTTCGGACAATAGGTATTACTATGGAAAAAAGGAGCGATTCGGAAATCAGGATAGTACCTGATACAAGTGCAATTATTGATGGATACATATCGGAAATGGTCAGTAGGGGAAAATACACTGGTGCTCAGGTCTTTATACCAGAAGCCGTGGTATCGGAACTTGAAGCGCAGGCAAACCGCGGTTTTGAAATTGGTCAAAAAGGACTGGACGAACTTCTGGAATTGCGCACCCTTTCGGATGAGGGGGAAATAACACTTTCTTTTGTAGGGGAGCAGCCAGGTCCTGAGCAAGTGAAACTTGCCAGATCCGGTAACATCGATGCGTTGATACGCGCAGAAGCCACTAAACTGGACGCTGTTTTTATAACCGGTGATCGGATACAGGCCCAGGTCGCAACATCAAAGGGGCTCAGGGTGGAATTGATCTCACCGCAGGGGGATAAATTCGGTCCGCTTCTTATCGAGGATTATTTCGCAAACGATACGATGTCGGTACATCTTAAGAACAAGGTTATGCCAATGGCAAAACGCGGTACGATAAGGAATGTTAAATTTGTTGCGATAGGGGATACGCCATGTACCTACAATGAACTCAAAGCAATCTCAAAGGAACTGGTCGAGAGAGCACGTGTGGATCAGGAATCGTTCATAGAGATGTCATCCGGAGGTGTTTCAGTCCTCCAGATCAGAAATATGCGTGTCGCGATATCTAATCCCCCGTTCTCTGATGATATTGAAATCACAGCAGTGCGCCCGATAGCTGCTGTAAGTCTGGATGAATACCGGCTGGGCGATAAGTTAAAGGAACGAATACTTGCCCAGCGCGGTATTCTTATTGCAGGTCCACCTGGTGCCGGCAAGTCAACGTTTGCAGCAGGGGTTGCCATTTACCTGAACGGGCATGGATTTGTTGTAAAGACCATGGAATCCCCGCGTGACCTTCAGGTTCCGAATGAGATCACCCAGTATGCGCCGCTGGATGGGGATATGGAAAAAACGGCGGATGTGCTTCTTCTGGTTCGTCCGGATTATACGATATATGATGAGGTAAGAAAAACGCGGGATTTTCTTATATTTGCGGATATGCGTCTTGCAGGCGTAGGAATGATAGGTGTCGTGCACGCCAACCGTGCTGTGGACGCGGTGCAGAGGCTTATAGGACGTGTGGAACTTGGTGTTATTCCGCAGGTCGTAGATACGGTTGTATTCATTGATAAGGGAGAAATTACAAAGGTGCATATCCTTGAATTCACAGTAAAAGTACCATCTGGTATGACTGAGGCGGATCTTGCAAGACCTGTTATCAAAGTTTCTGATTTTGAGACCGGTACTACGGAATATGAGATATACACCTATGGTGAACAGGTTGTTGTGATGCCTGTTGGCGGTGAGGTCGAAAAGAATCCGGCATGGAGACTTGCAGAGATTGAGGTTTCGGATGTTATCTCGCAATATGTGAACGGCCCTGTAAAGGTTAACATGGTTTCAGACAGCAGGGCGATTGTTAAGGTTTTAGAACATGATGTCCCGCATGTGATCGGCAAGGGAGGAAGTTTGATAGACGAGATCGAGAAGAAACTTGGTATCCATATCGACATTCGCAAGATCGATGATATAACTGAACGCAGGGATGCGAGCAAGAAACGATACCGTCCCATAGTAGAGAAAACCAGGAAACATGTGGTGATGAACATTCCTGAACTTGCAAAACAGGATGTCGAGATCTATGTTGGGAACAGGTATCTTTTTACAGCGACTGTTGGCAGACATGGTGATATTAAAACAAGGTTGGGTTCGACTATTGCAGATGATATTATAAACGCTGTTGAGTATGGGGAACCTGTCGAGATAAGGGCGATTTAGTATACACTTCAAATCTAAGGGTAAATTATTAAATTTTAAAACCAAATACCGCTTAGGCACTTGGTTTCGAGTATTTGATTAGCGATTTTTGACGCCGAAGCAATCCTCCGAAGGCTTTGCATTCCCAAACCACTGGCGCGAACGATGACGCTTTAGCGACATTTCAACTTATAGAATAAATGTGGGGCAACGCAGCATAGCGTTTTTATACACCAATGTTATTAAAAATGTTCAGATTTATTCGACAGGGATATATTTTTTATGATGTTCAGAATGCGCCGCCTGCGGCGGTATTGCTGTGCGGGGGTATTGCAATATGGGCTGTGCATAGGAATTTTATCGAAACCATCCATACAAATACGGTTTCAATAATACTAATCTCATTTTCCCCGGTTTTTTGAAGTGGATACGCGGTTTAGGTTTATGTGGCATATTTATTGATGCTTTTTACCGCAGCTCTTGTGCAGTTGGGTATAACGTCGCAACGTTTGACTATTGGGATATGTTGTAATCCCCGGATGTTTCCATTTTCAATGCTTCAAGATACACATGCATTAATTCAAGTCGCTCATCCGCGATCTTTCTTGCAGCATCGGTGTTCAACCGATCCCGTATCCTGAATGGCTTATTCACCATGTAATCACTGAATCCGTCAATAGGATCTGAAGCATACGCATTCATCGATGTTTCCTTAACAGTGCCGATCGTTTGCTTGAGTGACCGTAGCGCGCCCATCGAAACAAGTGAGCGGAATATACCGATCGCACCAAGTGCATCGATCCTGTCCGCATCCTGCAATATCTGCGCTTCGATCGACCCCGCCTCTAAGCCACGACTGAACCGGTGAGTCCGGATGCATGATGTCACATGCTCTATCAATCCATCATCCGCACCTGCCATAGATAAGAATTCACGTGCGATACCTGCGCTGTACTCTGCATGATCTCCACCTTCATTGTGTTCTTTTACAATGCCAACATCATGTAAAAGCGCAGCAAGTTGCAGTACCTCAATATCGCCACCTTCGTGTTTATGAATATTGATGCACATAGCTTCCACACGATCAATATGTGACATGTCGTGTGTACTTGGCTCGTCCCTGAGCACTTCCGACACATAAATGCGTGCCTTGTTGATCAGATCCATTCAATACCACGCTCAATTGACATATTCTTAAGCTTTTCAGACATCTCATACATTGCAGAGGAAAGCACTTTATTATTGTCATATGAATTAACGACAGATTCCAGTTCGTCTATCTTGTTATTTTTCATATCCTTTGCAAATTGCACCATATTAGGAATTGCACGTGTAATATTGTCAATAATGGACACATTTGCCGAGCTGGATGTGCGTGAAAGAGGGTTCAAGTCAATTGCAATCACAATCTTCCCCATATTTACCAGCGTTTCGCATCGGTCCCCATCCTCCAGAGGCACCAGTACAACATCTGCACCATAAATACCACCTTCATCCACAATCGCCCTGTCATGATTTATGTCAAGACGTGCGTTTCCCTTACTACCAAGTACATTCACTGCCCCGTGGCTTTTAAGGTGTCTGATTATCTTATGTATGCGTGCATCGCTCCTGTGGAATAAATTTACTTCCAGCATTGCACCAGTCATATCAGACAATGAAACGATTGTACCGGGTACAAGAGCTGCCGTGTTACCATTTACTGAAATAATTGGGTTTTGTGCAAGAAGGAGCAGCGCAACCGCTGCCCTTTCTGCATATGCGGCAGTAGCTATTGTTCGCTCGCCAAGCAGGTAATCAAAAGTCTCACCCCTACCTTGCGCGATCAAACCCTGTCTACTGGTAATACCCATTTGCACCCCTTCAACAACACTCTCACGCGTCATGAGAGATTCGTATCTGGGATGTTCCACAGGTATCCGAGTCATGCTATCAACCTTTGTGCTTACTTGCCCGATCCACTTGCATCCAGTATCAGTCCCTGATCCGTAGGAACGATCATTGTCTGGATCTCCTGACCCTGAAGCATCTGTATGTACTTGTAACTGATAAGATCAGGGTTCTTTGCAATTTCCTGGTTGATTATACGAAGAGCCTCAGCCTCACCGGTTGCTTCAATAATGGTAGCTTCGGCAGAACCGGTTGCTTCTATAACCTTTCGTTCAGCCTCAAGTTGTTCTTTCTGTTTAATAAATACCATTCTCTGGGCATCCTGATCAGCCTGCAACTTTTCTTCGATAGCGTTGGCAACCTTCTCAGGCAGTTTGACATTTCTAAGCAGAACTTCTTCCACAATGATACCATCGGCATTCATCGCATTTTCCAGTTTATTTAGCATCTCTGATGCTACCATCTGTCTCTGCTCACCATAGACTTCCATAGCTGTGTGTTTGGACACAACTTCCCTTATAACTGATTTTATAGTGGGACGTATGATCTTTTCTGCATATCCTTTGCCTAAGGTCTGGTGAACATCACTTGCATCATCCGGCATTAGCCGGTACCTGACAGTAATATCCATTCCAAGCATCAGCCCCTCGTTGGTCAATGCGGTTATCTGGTCATCTCCGGTACGGTCCCCTTCTGATTGCTGGGAACTCATAGTATATACTTCACTTCGTACCGAGTATTTTGTAACGCTCACCCACGGAGGGACAATGTGTAATCCTTCTCCAAGTTCATCTGACTCAACACCGCCAAACTGGTTAAATTTAACACCAACTTCTCCTGCGCCGACTGAAACCAAAATCGAGCCGAACATCACAGAAAAAAGAAACATCATAACAAATATTACCGCTATTGAGCGTAACACCTTGCCTACCACAGGTGGTATACCCTCAATTTTAATTTCAGGCGGTTTTTTAGGATTTCGCATATCCCAATCATCATCATTATCCTGAACCATTATTTATACCTCTTTATATTCAAATAAATGTATGCAAATAAAATATTCTACAATACATTAACGGAGTTATGGTTAATAGATTTTGGCCTTAATTTCACTAAATTTATATTTGTTTGGCCAGTGCACTATTGTATTGTGGCGCAGGTTTTTTAATGAGTTGATATTAACGGGCTATCACAGCCGAATAAAGAAAAGCGATCACTTTCTTACTCTTTTCTATACTTATTGACAATCCTGGGCTTGGATTTATCTGAATGTCTCCTTTTAGCCTGAGTGTATGGCAGGTAAAATCTATGCCGGATGGTGGTGTGGTTTATATAAATGCAATTATAAGCACAAACACAACGTCATATCAGCAAGTTTCATTATTGGTTCTATTATGTGACTATTAATCGGCATATTTATAAACAATGTGTTACATTAATTAAACTGACCAATCGATATATAGACTGATATGACAGTTTAAAGGTGATAATATGGAAAGGGTAATTTTCAAATTTGTGTACAGATTATATATCCGATATACCATGATCGGCTTTGATCGCAAGAATAAGAATAAGAATGAAAATAAGAACGAACTGAAATCTAAAATCCCGCAACTGTGAAAAATATGGAAAAGATGTCGTGCAACTGCATTATGTACAGATACTGAGCACAGGAGATTGGTAACATAATTCAGGTTAATCAGATAGAATATAAACAATTTGTTTAAAGGGGTTATCAATGATGAAGATAGAGAATGTTCAATTGAGTAATGGTATCCGGATCGAATATTCACTTTCTGGCATCAAAAATAATGCTACCTTGCTCTTTGTACACGGACTTGGAGCAAATCTGCGCCAGTTTGAACTACAACAACAGTTCTTTGCAAAGAATTACCGCGTGCTGCTGGTATCCCTGCGCGGGCATGGCGGCTCATCCGTTCCTCCAAATCCAACACTGGCAGATTTTACGATCAGGGAATTGAGCCGGGATGTACAGGCTCTTTTGCAGTATCTGGAAATCAAAAAGGTGCATTTTGTGGGAAATTCACTGGGCGGAATGGTGGGATACGAGTTGTTGGAACTTGATGCTGAACTTCTCGCATCGCTTACTACATTTGGTACGGCAACCAATCTTCATACTTCCCGGATTTTTCAATGGTCACTGCTGAGAGTAGTCCACCTGTTCGGTTCGAAAGGAATTGGATGGATTGTAAGCAAAACGGGTTCAAAAGATAAAGATGTAGGATATAAACTGGGTAAAATGTACAAAACGGTGTCAAAGGATGTCCTTGAAATGATAATGAAAAACATCGAGGATTATGATTACACCGGTACAATATCCGGACACAGGATCCCATTGATGTTGATCAGAGGTAGTCTGGATATGGATATTAACAGAAATCTGGATACTACGCTAAATGTTTTAAGAAATAACCCGGACTTTGAACTGTTTGAACTGCCCATTGCCGGACACTTTGCAAATATGGATTCACCTGATAATTTCAATGAAATCCTGGACAGGTTTTTGGTCAAACAATCCATAAAAAGTTATTTGTGAAAACCACCAAATATATGATAACGAACTTTGGTGAACTTAAAGAAGTTGGTGTCTGTGAAAATTCCGGAATATGAGTATCATGGTGCCCGATATCCCACAGATAACAAGTAATTTGAATTAATGCAAATTCACACGTATTATCCACATTTATCCGGGATCAACATAACTGGTTATAAGTGTAAACAGAAAATGTTAAAAAGATTATAC